>CAZVWX010000010.1:0-13341 GCA_964631105.1 uncultured Prevotella sp.
TCTCCATCGTCACCTTCATGGAGCTGAACATGATCATGTGGACGGAATACATCGTGCTGATGTTCTGCTACGACCCGCACTTCATAGGCCCCGACTCGCCCGTCACCGCGCTCATCGGCCTGGGGTGCCTTGTGGGCAGCATCTTCATGTTCCGCAAGGAGCTGCACCTGGCCGCGTGGGGGGCCAACATCCGCATGGCCATCGCCACGGTGCTGGTGTTCTGGTGCCCGGTGGAGATCATGGCGCGGCTGAACCTGCTCAAGGAGATATGGGTGGAGCCGGAGAAGTACGCCCTGCCCATGGGCGCCGTGCTCGTGGCCTTCGTGGCCCTGGCGGCCTATCTGTGGGGCAGGAAGAAGCGGTGAGCCCCACCCCTTCCAGGAATTGAGACAAAGGAAACACATTTATGATGATGAGGAAAGCCATCTTCCGCCTGCTGGCCATGCTCATGCCGGCGACGGCGTGCGCACAGTCGGCCTACACCCTGGCCGGGCCTTACGAGGTGATTGCCCGCGACGGGGCCTACAGCCACACGAAGGCGGGCAGCGAGCGCGACATGCGGGCGGCGCTCCGACTGGCCCGCGAGGGAAGGGGCGACGAGGCAGCCGCCATCATCGACGCCTACGCCGCCACGCTGCAACGGCTCGAAGGCCACGACGCGCCCCTGTGCGCCATACAGTGCTTCGACCTGGTGAGGGCGATGACGATGCTGAAAGCACGCCAGTCGGCGCAATGGACCGCCATGGTGCGCCGCGCCCTCGTGCCCATGATGGACCAGTTCGAACAGGACAGCCCCTACGCCAACGGCAACTGGGGGGCCATCGTGAACCGGCTGCGCATGGCCTGCGCCATCTTTTTGGACGACTCCGTGATGTATCGCGAAGCCGTGGACTACTACCTGCATGCCTACGACAACGGCTCGCTGCCGCACTACATCGGCGAGACGGGGCAATGCCAGGAGACGGGGCGCGACCAGGCGCACGTGCAACTGGGGCTGGAGGCGCTGGCGCAGACGTGCGAGATGGCGTGGCAGCACGGCGACGACCTGTGGGGGGCGCTCGACAACCGGCTCATGAAGGGATTCGAATACACGGCGAAGTACAACCTGGGCTACGACGACGTGCCGTTCGAGACGTGGCAGGACTGCACGGGGCTCTATGGCGGCTGGACGGAGCCGGGACGGATGGGCCGCGGCAAGCTGTGGGACATCTACGCCCTGCCCTATCGGCATTACGTCGGGAGAAAGGGACTGCGCATGCCCTACACCGGGCGCATCGTGAACGGCGAGAGGCCCAGGGTGGAGGAGTCTGCCCGGCTGCACCAGGTCTTCACCTATGCCGCACCCGCGGGAGCCCCGCTGAAGCACGACTACGAGGTGTATGTGCGGCCGCGGGGCGGCAAGGAGTGGAAACAAGTCGACACGTACATGGCGAAGGTCAACGCCCTGCACCCCGACGGCAGCCACAGGGTGAGCGAGACGAGCTACGCCCGCTTCGACTTCACGGGCGACGTGTTCGTGCGCGTGGTGTCGAAGCGCAAGAAGTTCAAGACGGCACGAATCCGGCCCGACTACCGCGGCGTCATCGCCAACGTGGAGAACGACTCCACGGTGGGGTTCCTGCTCTTCCAGCCCGAGAACGTGAGCGTGGAACTGGACGGCGACATCACCTCCAACCTGCTCGTCTTCACCTCGAAGCCGCCCGTGCCGCCGGAAGAGGCGAGGAAGGAGGCCCGGAGGCTGAAGCGCAAATTCGTCTACTATGCCCCCGGCCTCTACACGCAAGACACCATCCGCGTGGCCACGGCCACCACGGTCTATCTGGCCGGCGGCAGCTACTTCACGGGGACGTTCGCCATCGAGGACGCCCGCGACGTGAGCATCCTGGGGCGCGGCATCGCCCGTCCGGCAAGCGGCTACGAGGGATGCCACATACACCGGAGCCGGAACATCCTGGTCGACGGCCTGGTGGTGAACACCTGCCCCGTGGGCGGCTCCGACGGCGTGACGCTCCACGACGTGCGAAGCATCTCCTTCCCCGCATGGGGCGACGGGCTGAACGTCTTCGCCTCGCAGAACGTGCGCTTCGAGCGCGTGTTCTGCCGCAACAGCGACGACTGCACCACGGCCTACGCCACGCGCAAGGGATTCAGCGGCAGCACCCGCAACGTCAGCATGCGCGACGCCACGCTCTGGGCCGACGTGGCCCACCCCATCTTCATCGGCATACACGGCGACGCACAGCGGGGCGACACGCTGGAAAACCTCACCTACGAGAACATCGACATCCTGGGCCAGGCCGAGCCGCAGGTGGACTACCAGGGCTGCATGGCCATCAACTGCGGCGACAACAACCTGGTGAGGAACGTGACCTTCAGCAACATACGCATTGAGAGCATCGCGCGGGGCAGCCTCCTGCAAGTCAAGGTGGGCTACAACAAGAAGTATTGCGCCGCCCCGGGCCGCGCCGTCGAGGGGGTCGCCTTCAGAAACATACGCTACAAGGGGGCGCAGCAGCCGCTGCTGTCGGTTGTCGAGGGATACTCCGACGACCGCCGCGTCAGCGGCATCACCTTCGAGGGACTGAAGGTGAACGGCCACGCCATCTACGACACCATGCCCGGCAAGCCCGGCTGGTATGCCACGTCAGACTACGTGCCCATGTTCGTGGGCAACCATGTGGGCGGCATCCGCTTCAATCGCACCATCACACAGTGAGCATAGGCCGCCCCACGCAAGTCACCGCCGACCCTTGCGCATGATGATCAGCACCACGGCCGAAAGGATGAGCACGATGCCCACGGCCAGGCGGAAGGTGAAGCTCTCGCCATAGACCACGCAGCCGATGAACACCGCCGTGACGGGCTCCAGGGCGCCGAGGATGGCCGAGGGCGTGGGGCCGATGTTGTCGATGGCCATGTTGATGAAGAAGATGCTCAGCACGGTGGGCAGCAGGGCGAGCTGCAAGGCGCAGGCCCACTGCCTGGGGGTGTGGAGCAGGGCCACGTGCTCGCCGGTGACGAGAATCCACGCCACCACCGACAGGCCGCCGAAGACGAGCACCCAGAACGTGAAGCGCATGGGCGAGAAGCCCATGTGCACCTGGCCCGTGGCGATGATGTAGCAGGCATAGAGCAGCGACGAGAGCATGACCAGCGACACGCCGATGGTGCTCAGCTGGGTGCCGCCGGCGCCCCCGCCGCGATAGAGCAGGCCGATGCCCGCCACGGCGAGGGCGATGGAGAGCGTCGTGGTCCACGTGAGCCGCTCGTGGAAAAAGGCTATCATCAGCACGGCCGTCATGATGGGGTAGCAGAAGAGGATGGTGGAGGCCACGCCGGCGTCCATGTACTTGAAGCTCAGATAGAGCGTCATCGACGACAGGGCGAAGAAGGCGCCCAGGAAGGCCATGCGGATGGCGTGGCCCGGACGGATGCGGAAGGTCTCGCCGCGCACGGCCATGATGACGGCAAAGAGGGCCACGGCAAGGGCGTAGCGGTAGAAGAGCACCGTGCTCGGCGTGAAGCCGTCGGCATAGAGGGCCAGCGTGCCCAGCGGGTTGGTACCATAGAAGATGGCCGCCAGGATGCCGGCGGTGTAGCCTTTCACTAAGTTGCGATTCATCAGATTTTTTGTTTTTGCGTGCAAAGGTACGAAATATATTTTGTACCTTTGCCTTTGGAAAACAAAAAACGAGATGAAAAAAACCATAATCACTTCGCTTGCCGTGCTCGCCCTCGTCCTTTCGGGCTGCGGCGGAAAGGGCAAGGACAAGGACACGCCCATCGACCAGACGCCCATCAGCCTGGCCGTGCCCGCCAAGGGCGACTCCACCATCTACGGACTGGCCTGCGACGGCTGCACCGACTCGGTGGTGGTGCTGCTGCCCAACGCCGGGGGCGACCCCGTGACCTACAACATCATCGACGCGAAGCGCCACGGGCGCGTGTTCGGAACGCCGCACATCGGCGACTGGCTCGGCGTGGTGCCCGAGGCTGACAACAAGCGCATTGCCCACCTCGTGGTCGACCTCGACGAGGTGAAGGGCTCGTGGACCCACACGGTGATGCCCAAGCTGCGCGACGTGCAGAAGATGACGCGCCGGGAGGCGCGGATGGCCATCGCCGCCATGCCCGACTCGGTGAAGGAGACCTACATGATTCCGCGCGAGTACGGATTCACGCTGAAGCGGCAGTCGCAGGCCTCGCCCATCGGGTTCGTGCGGCAGACGGCCGACGAGGAGAGCCCCGTGGTCTATCCCAAGGTGCCCATCTACACGGAGTGGCACGCGTTCAACGGGCGACTCATCCTGGTGCAGGGGCGCATCGTCTACAACGGGGTGGTGCTCAACGCGCGGGAGAAGCGCGACACCCTTGCCTTCGTCTACATGAAGGACGACTCGCTCGTGCTGCGCGACAAGGCGGGCGAGGTCGTCAGCCTGCACCGCGTGACCGACGCCCACCAGGCCAACGCCCGGGCCAACGCCGCGGCGGCGAAGATAGAGCGGCAAAGCCAACAGGAACTGAAATAAACCTTCAAATAAAAGAAACATGCGACTAAACGGACGAAAAGAAAGCAGCCACGTGGACGACCGGCGGGGCATGAGCGGCGGTGCCAAGGCGGGCATCGGCGGACTGGGGGCCATCGTCATCGTGGCCATCATCACCTTCCTGCAAGGCGGCAGCCTGGGCGACGTCATCAGCAACGTGGCCCAGCAGCAGCTGCAAGGCCAGGTGACCGAACAGACCAACGGCCAGCAGCCGGAGTTCACCGAGGAGGAACAGCAGGCCGCCACCTTCTCGAAGCAGGTGCTGGGAAGCCTGGAAGAGGTGTGGACGGAGCAGTTCCGCGCCCACGGCATGAACTACACCTACCCCACCATGGTGCTCTTCACCGGCAGCGTGCAGACGGCATGCGGCACGGGCTCGGCGCAGATGGGGCCGTTCTATTGCAGCGGCGACCAGAAGCTCTACCTCGACCTGAGCTTCTTCGCCGACATGAGCAAGCAGTTCGGCATCAAGGTGGACAACCGCAGCTCGTTCGCCTACGCCTATGTCATCGCGCACGAGGTGGGCCACCACGTGGAGTACCTGCGCGGCATCCTCGGCAAGGCACACGCCAAGATGAGCCGCCTCAACCAGGAGGAGGCCAACAAGCTCAGCGTGAAGCGGGAGCTCCTGGCCGACTACTACGCCGGCTGCTGGGCGCACTACGAGAACGAGAAATACAGCAGTCTGGAGGACGGCGACCTGCGCGAGGCCATCGACGCGGCACAAAAGATTGGCGACGACTACCTGCAGAAGCAGGCGCGGGGATATGCCTGCCCGGAGACCTTCACCCACGGCACGTCGCAGCAACGGATGTACTGGCTGAAGAAGGGCGTGGAAACGGGCGACTGGAACACGACCACCTTCGCCGCCGACGACTTGAACTAGAACCTGAAAACACCATCTGCCATGAGAAAGACTCTTTCCACCGCGCTCGCCGGCCTGGCCTTCGCCCTGACCGCCGGCGCACAAATACAAACCAACCAGGGCATAGCCTACCTGCAGGGACAGCCCAAGGACATGTCGACCGACTTCTCCGACCTGGCCAACACCTACTTCCTGGCCGACTCGCTGGCCGGCTTCGACACGGCGCAGGGCGTGGGACAGCTCAACTGGAAGCGCTACCGCATGGCCCCGCGACAGGCGTTCAATCTGAACGGCTACTGGCCCGTGAGGATGCACATGCTCGACTTCCCCGACACGCAGTATGACAACGACCCGACGCTGCGCTTCCGCGTGCGGCCCGTCGACGGCCACACGCTGCGCGTCACCGTCTATACGGCGGCGGTGGAGCCGAAGGACGACGACGCGTCGAACCCCATGCTCTGCGACGGCTTCAAGGCCGCCCACGCCACGGCGGCCCCAAGCCGCGACGCCGGATGGACGGTGACCCGGCAGACGGGGGGAGTCGTCTACAAGGGCAGCGGGGGGAGCCTCGAAATCCAGGCCTACCCCTTCCGCCTCATCCTCAAGGATAAGGACGGGCGGCTGCTCACGCAGACCCGCCACATCGTCGACAACGACTCCACGCAGGTGAAGCTGCTGCCGTTCTGCTTCATCAAGCGGGGCAGCGACAACAGCCGCAGCGTCAACCCGGTGCTGCTGCTCTCGCCGGGCGAGCGCATCTATGGCTGCGGCGAGTCGTTCACGTCGCTGAACAAGGTGGGGCAGAAGGTGAACCTCTTCGTCACCGACCCGCAAGGCCCCGAGACCGACGGGATGTACAAGCCCGTACCCTTCTTCTTCTCCAACCGCGGCTACGGCGTGTTCATGAACACGTCGGCCCCCGCCACGGCCGACTTCGGGCAATCCTACATCGGCGCCCAGCGGCTCTTCCTGGGCGACGAGACCATGGACTTCTTCATCTTCTTCGGCTCGCCCAAGGAGATCCTCAACGCCTACACCGGCGTCACGGGCAAGAGCCCCATGCTCCCGCTGTGGTCGTTCGGCACGTGGATGAGCCGCATCTCCTATTTCTCGCAAAAGGAGGGGCTCGAGGTGGCCCGGCAGCTGCGGGCCCACCACATTCCCGCCGACGTCATCCACTTCGACACCGGATGGTTCGGCACCGACTGGCAGTGCGACTACGAGTTCTCGCGCGAGCGCTTCCCCAACCCGAAGGTCATGCTGAAAGAGCTTGCCGCCATGGACTTCCACACCTGCCTGTGGCAACTGCCCTACTTCACGCCGAAGAACCGCCTCTACCCCGAGATTGTCGACCGCGGGCTGGCGGTGCGCAACGCCAACGGCACGCTGCCCTACGAGGACGCCGTGCTCGACTTTTCCAATCCGGCCACCGTCAGCTGGTACCAGGCGCACATCGGCAGCCTGGTGCGCCTGGGGGTGGGGGCCATCAAGGGCGACTTCGGCGAGGCGGCCCCCTACAACGGGCTCTATGCCAGCGGGCGCACGGGCTTCTACGAGCACAACCTCTATCCCCTGCGCTACAACCAGGCGCTCTGGGAGGCCGTGCGCCAGAACAGCGGCGAGGGCATCATCTGGGCACGCTCGGCCTGGGCCGGCTCGCAACGCTATCCGCTCCACTGGGGCGGCGACGCGGCCACCAACGAGGCAGGCAGCACGGGGATGCTCGGCGACCTGCACGGCGGACTGAGCCTGGGGCTGAGCGGATTCTCCTTCTGGAGCCACGACATCGGCGGATTTGTCACCCAAAGTCCCGACGACCTCTACCGCCGGTGGCTGCCCTTCGGATTCCTGAGCAGCCACACGCGGGTCCACGGTGCTCCGCCCACCGAGCCGTGGCTCATCAGCGAGGGCTTCACCGACGCCTTCCGCCAGGCGGCCGAGCTGAAATACGCGCTCATGCCGTATGTCTACGCCCAGGCGAAGCTCTGCACCGAGCAGGGACTGCCCATGGTGAGGGCGCTCTTCGTGGAGTTCCCCGACGACGCGGGGGCGTGGCTCACCGAGGACGAATACATGTTCGGCTCGCAAATCCTCGTGGCCCCGCTGCTGGAAAGCGGACGCTCGCGCACGGTCTACCTGCCCAAGGGCAAGTGGATTGACTACCAGAACGGGAAGGTCTACGACGGCGGCTACCAGACCATCAGCCTGGCCGACGGCGAGACGCCCTGCGTCATCCTCGTGCGCGACGGCAGCTACATCCCCACCGTGCCCGTGGCGCAGAGCACGGCAGAGATTGCGTGGGACAAGATGGCGTGGACGCCCTTCCTCGCCGACAAGGACACCGCCACGGGATTCCTCTTCCGACCGGGCGACGCTGAGGTGACGACGGTCACCAGCAAGGAGGCGGGCAACGCCAAGTTGCAATAACCCGGACGAAGGGAGCACAGCGTCGTGCCCTCTTGCAAGAGCCGGTCATGTGCCGGCCCGCACGCCCGGCAAGGGCGTGCGAATGCCCGACGAGGGCACGAGCGCCCGATGACCATCGCCCCGAAGGGTGGATGGACGAGCGTGGACACGACGCGGCGGCAGTAATGCCGCGCCCCTTGCACGGCGGCAGCATCAGACGAAAAAAAGATGAAGAAAGTCTTGGTGTTGTTCGGATTTCGTCTTACCTTTGTGAAATAAATGCCTTTCTATGAAAAAACTGATGACAACACTCGTGGGCCTGTGCGCCCTCTGCGCCACGGCCCACGCCCAGAACACGGGATTCGACAACCTGCCCGACCCGATTGAGGACGTGAACAAGGTGGTGGACAACACCCCCGACTCCATCGCCAAGGCCCTGATGTCGCGGCCGGCGCCCGGCTCCACGCGACGGGGCTCCAACCCGGTGCTCTTCCTGGTGGGCAACTCCACCATGCGCAACGGCACCAAGGGCGACGGCAGCAACGGACAGTGGGGATGGGGCTACTACGCCAACCAATACTTCAACGGCAACAAGATTACGGTGGAGAACCAGGCCCTCGGCGGCATGTCGACGCGCACCTATTACAACAAGCTCTGGGGGCCCGTGCGCGACGCCCTGCGCCCCGGCGACTGGGTCATCATCTCCATCGGGCACAACGACAACGGCCCCTTCGACTCCGGACGGGCCAGGGCCGTGATGCCCGGAACGGGCAACGACAGCATACGCGTCACCATCAAGGAGACGGGCCAGCAGGAAACGGTCTACACCTACGGCGGCTACCTGCGCCGCTATATCGCCGACTGCCGGGCCCACGGCGCCACGCCCATCCTGATGTCGCTCACGCCCAGGGACGCACGCGACGAGAAGACACACAAGATCATCCGCAAGCCGCAGACCGGCTGGGCCGCCATCGTGGCCGCCGAGGAGGGCGTGCCCTTTGTCGACCTGAACGAAATCAGCGGCCAGAAGCTCGACAGCTACAGCGAGTGGAAGGAGAAGTACCACTTCTTCGGCGACCACATACACTCCAGCTACTGGGGCGCCGAGATGAACGCACGGTCGGCGGCCGAAGGCATCATGGCCAGCCGCAACCCCATGCTGAAGCCGCTGCAGGACATGATGGTGAACGTGCCGCTGCCCGTATGGACGGTGCAGCGCGAGGACGGCAAGCCCGTGGTATGGATTTGCGGCGACTCCACCGTGAAGAACCGCGACAAGGAGAAGGACGGCATGTGGGGATGGGGCGCACTGGCCCCCGAGGTCATCGACAAGAAGAAATACACGGTCTACAACGCGGCCATGGCCGGACGCTCCACGCGGAGCTACATCCGCGAGGGGCGCTGGGAGAAGGTCTACAACGCCCTCCGCCCCGGCGACGTCGTCCTCATACAGTTCGGCCACAACGCCATCTGCCCCATCGCCGACAAGAAGGAGCGCGGCGTCATCCCAGGCACCGCCGACACCTGCCACGTCTACAAGATGGAGAAGGACGGGCGCTACGAGGTGGTCTACAGCTTCGGCTGGTACCTGCGCAAGATGATCGACGACACCCGCGAGAAGGGGGCCGTGCCCGTGCTGGTGTCGCTCACGCCGCGCAACGAGTGGCCCGGGGGCAAGGTGGAGCGCCGCAACGACAGCTACGGCAAGTGGTACCGCGAGGTGGTGGCACAGACGGGATGCCTCTTCCTCGACGCCCACAACCTCATTGCCGACTACCTCGACAAGCACTACAAGGGCAAGGACGACGCCGCGCCCTACTTCAAGAAAGACCACACGCACACCTCGCTGAAGGGTGCGAGGAACAACGCCCGCATCATCGCCGCCGCGCTCGACAAGCTGCTCGCCGGCACACAGGGCAAGGACGGGAAACAAGCACAAAGGGAATAAGGTAAGGCAAGGGCAAGGAACATGATAGACCGAGCGACCGTAGACCGGATCATGAACGCGGCCAACATCGTCGATGTGGTGTCGGAGTTCGTGTCGTTGCGCAAGGTGGGGGCCAACTACCGCGGCCTATGCCCCTTCCACGACGACAAGTCGCCCTCGTTCTACGTGTCGCCCTCGCGGGGCATCTGCCACTGCTTCGCATGCGGCAAGGGGGGCAACGCCGTGGGCTTCATCATGGAGCACGAGCAGATGACCTATCCCGAGGCCCTGCGCTGGCTGGCACGGAAATACAACATCGAGATTCACGAGCGCGAGCTCACCGACGACGAGCGGCGCCAGGAGAACGAGCGCGAGTCGATGTTCATCGTCAACGAGTGGGCCGCCGACTACTTCCAGCACATCCTGCACGACGACCCCGACGGCGTGGCCATCGGCATGCCGTACTTCCGCAGCCGGGGCTTCCGCGACGACACCATCCGCAAGTTCCGACTGGGCTTCGACCCGCAGGACCGCTTCCGACTGGCACGCGAGGCACGGCAGAAGGGCTACCAGGACGACTTCCTCCTGAAGACCGGCCTGTGCTACCGCAGCGACCGCACCGGCGAACTCATCGACCGCTTCGCCGGGCGCGTGGTGTTCCCATGGCTCTCCATGAGCGGCAAGGTGGTGGGCTTCACGGCACGCGTCCTCGACAGCCGCACCAAGGGGGTCAGCCAGAAGTATGTCAACTCGCCCGACAGCGCCATCTACCACAAGGCCAACGAGCTCTACGGCATCTACCAGGCCAAGCGGGCCATCGCCAAGGAGAACAACGTCTACCTCGTCGAGGGACAGGCCGACGTCATCAGCATGCACCAGTGCGGCATCGAGAACGTCGTGGCCGGCTCGGGCACGGCGCTCTCGGCCTATCAAATCCACATCCTCCACCGCTTCACGCAGAACATCACGCTCATCTACGACGACGACGACGCCGGCCACCACGCAGCCCTCGAGGGCACCGACAAGCTCCTCGCCGAGGGCATGAACCTGCGGGTGCTGCTCCTGCCCGACGGCATGGACCCCGACGAGTTCGCCAGGAGCCACACCGCCGACGAGTTCCGACAGTACATCGGGCAGCACCAGACCGACTTCATCTCCTTCAAGGCCGACCTGCTGCTGCGCGGCGTCACCGACCCCGTGCGGCGCTCCGAGGCCATCAACTCCATCGTCAGGAGCATCAGCCGCGTGGCCGACCAGGTGACGCGCGCCACCTACCTGCACCTCTGCTCGCAGCGCTTCGGCATCAGCGAGGAGGTGCTCACCCGCCAGATGAACGACTTCATACGCAACGGGCGCACGCAGGAGCAGCGGCGCGAGGAGCGAGAGGCCCGCAACACGCCGCCGGCCCAGCACGTGCCCGCCCCGCACCCGCAGGGCAGGGAGGCGAAGGTGGAGTACATGCTCATGCAGGCCGTCGTGCGCAACGGCGAGCGGCTCATCACGGTGAAGAACCAGGACGACCGCGACGTGAGCCTGCCCGTGGCGCAATATGTGGCCCTGGACCTCGGGGCCGACAACCTCGCCTTCCAGAACGAGCTCTACAACCGCATGCTGGCCGAGGCCGTCGCCCATCTCGCCGACCCGGGATTCACCGCCGAGGCCTACTTCCTGCAACACCCCGACGTGGAGGTGAGCGGCGAGGCCGCACGCATGTGCGTCGGACGGGTCCGCCTCTCCGAGAGCCTGAAGGTCAGGGACGACGACGAGAGCCTCCGCCGCCAGGTGCTCCGCCTCGTGCTCGACTTCCGCATCGCCGTGGTCAACCGCCGCCTGGCCGCCCTCAAGGCGCAGATGGCACAGCCCGGACAGGACGGACGGCAGCTCATGGAGCGGATGAGGGAGTACAGCCAGATGCAGCAGATACGCAACTATTACGCCCGACAGCAAGGCAACGACATCATCACAACCTGACCAACAACATTTCTTCCCAACCATGCGAGAGTTGCTTTTTCTCATCTTCCTCTGGGGCATCATCTTCGTCTTCGCCTTCTTCATACTCCCCGTCATCGTGAGGTATGTGCGCAACGCCATGCCCCTCGTGGGCTACACACAGCTCTACATACAGACCATCACCACGCGCGCCCTCCACCGGCTGAACTGCGAGTACAAGGTGGAGAAGCAGAACGACGGCACCAAGGTCTTCAAGTATTCCTACCAGGGCACGCTCTTCCATGTCTCCATCGACAAGGGCCCCTACGTCTCGCTCGTCTGCCCGGCGTTCTTCACCACGGGCATGGCCGACATCGACACCGTGCGCATCCTCTGCAACCTCTTCAACACCGTGCCACGGGCGGCACGCGTCTACTACGAGGCCGACGCGCGCAACAGCCAGCTCAGCGTGTCGATGAAGACGGTGATGCTCGTCACCGAGAAGACCGTGCGCGACATCCTGCACCGCGAGATGGACCTCGCCCTGGGCGAGGCCGCTGCCTTCGCCGCGCAGTTCCGCCAATACAAGCAGCAGGCCGGGCACACCGGCAACGACGACCTGGAGCGGCTGTCGCTCGACTACGAGCACGAGCTCTTCCTGCTCCGCGAGCAGGAGATGGCCCACCAGCAGGGGGGCGCGGCATGGCATGTCGGCGAGGGTACGACGCTCACCGTCGCCCACCTCATGGCGCACGCCTTCGGCCTCGACGACATCGTGCCCATACAGGCCACGGTGACGGCCGGCGCCACGGCCACCTTCACCGACTCGCAGCGCATCGCCGACTACGACCTCGCACAGCTGGGCGGGGCCGGCACGACGGCCGTCCTCGCCATGGACTTCTACGACGCCACCCACCCGCAGAAGGTGCGGCGCATGGTGGCACACGTCCAGCCCGAGGGCTCCACGCCAAACGAGGCCTACTTCCGCCTCTCGCTCATGCTCGTGCCGCCGCCACGCGAGAAGGACGAGCCCGTCGTCAGCCGCCAGCCACGCGCCGTGAGCATCCTCGCCGCCTGCGACAAGACGCCCGCCGGGCAGCGGCTGAAGGAGTTCCAGTACATGTGGAAGGACGCGCTGCAGAAGCGGCGCCAGGGGCAGGACGACGAGATGACGCCGCAGCAGCGGTTCATGCTACGCACCGCCGACGCCGGACTGTCGCAGAACCTCTACCTCGGACGAAAGCTCTTCGACAGCAAGTGCTACGCCCAGGCACTGCCCTATCTGGAGAACAGCTACTGGCGCGAGCAGGACCGCTTCGACCGGATGGACGACAAGGAGCACGGCGACTTCGCCGAACTGAGCTTCCTCGTGGGATTCTGCTACACCGAGCTGCGCGAGTACCGGCGCGCCTACTTCTACCTGAGCTCGCTGCTGGGCTACCACAAGGTGGACTACACCGAGGCCTTCGTCAACGCTCTCGTCAACAGCAACGACTACCGCGCACTCGACGTGGTGGAGCAGCTGCTCCACCTCACGGGCGACGGCCGGCAGAGCCACGACGCCAACGACGGCACCAGCCGGTTCGTGGGGTTCCTGCTGCGCCGCAAGGCCTACCTCCTGGCAGCAAGGCGGCGCTTCGACGAGGCCGAGCGGCTGCTCCGCACGC
>CAZVWX010000011.1:0-13303 GCA_964631105.1 uncultured Prevotella sp.
AGTGGGGCAACGGCCACAGCGCCGACGACGCCGACAACTACTGGACCTACTCCGACGTGCAGAACACCTACACGCTGGCCGACGCCGACCTGAAGTGGGCCGACTTCTATGACCCCGCAGCCTCCAACTACATCCTGCTGAAGTCGTCGAAGGCCTACACCATGGGTGTGGACGGACAGCCCATCGGCGCTCCGATGATGTATGTGGACGAATTCCCGAAAGAGGTTCCCGTGACGGTCACCATCGATGGCGGCACGGGCGTGGAATACACCATCTCGCCCGAGAAGAAGAAGTACTACAAGGGCGACGAGGTCACCATCACGCTCAACGCACACAACTCCAACTACCGCAACTTCAACACCTTCAAGGGCTGGAGCGACGGTTCGGCCGACCTTGTGCGCACCGTCACCCTGGGCGACAACGGATTCGCCGAGACCGCCAGCTTCGAGGCCGGCACCGACGGCAAGATTCTTGCTGCCTACGACTTCCGGAACGTGACGGGTCGCGACGTGGCCAAGTATGACGCCGACCTCTATCTGAACGACCTCGACAACTACAAGTCGACACTAAAGGAGATGACCTTCGCTGAGACGCAGACCGTGATGGACGCCGACACCGTGGTGAAGGCTTCCAACGGCAAGGACTCCACGCAGGTGGTGCTGCTCGACGCCTACAAGGAGAAGGTGAGCTTCAACACCCGCTCGCAGAAGTTCGGCGACAGCGAGGAGTCGGCCGACAAGCACATGGCCGTCATCTCGCGCCGCACGCCCGCCATCGCCAAGCAGGCCGGCAAGATGGACTATGCCTACTTCTCGCTGAACACCAAGGGTGTCAAGGGCATCCACGTGAGTGCCTACACGGGCTCTGACAACAACATCTTCGAGAAGCAGCTCCTCGACTATTCGCTCGACGGCGGCAAGACGTGGACCAACTTCGGCGGCGGCACCGTCACGGCCATCCTCACCTGGACGGAGCTCACGGGCGACCTGCCCGCCGACTGCGAGGGCCAGGACTCGGTGCTCGTGCGCATCATCAGCGACCCGACGGCGAAGTACTTCTACAATCCCGCAGGCTATCCCGGCCTGAGCGGTGACGAGCTCGACGCAGCCATCAAGGCCGCCGACGGATTCGCCTATGTGGGCAACATCCTCGTGACCTACGACGAGGCCAACCCCGTGTCGGCCGACACCACGCAGACCGACGAGAAGACCAGCTGGACGCTCAACGCCGAGACCCTCGACGCATCGAACAGCGACAAGGCCACCTGGACCTTCGGCGACGGATTCACCATCACCAACACAGCCAGCAAGGGCGCGTCGGCCGCATCGCTGAACACGCTGAAGTACTCGCGCAACACGCAGTTCACCATCCACGTGCCCGCCGGCAAGACCGTCTCGGCCATTGTCTTCAAGGGCTACACCAACGGATCGGCAGCCGACGGCAGCTACTCCTACATCGGTGAGGTCAACGGCACGCAGTTCGACATCAAGACCGACGACAAGACCAGCGACTTCATCTCGCAGCAGCAGGCCCAGTACGGATTCCCCGGCGCCGTGGCTACGGGCGAGGAGCAGGGCGAGGCCCAGTATGCCATCGTGCTCGACACGCCTGTCACGGGCGGCGACATCACCTTCACCTTCTACGGCACCAACCAGATGGCCGCCGAGCTGGAGCTCTTCGCCAACGCGCAGGATGCTCTGAACAAGGTGAAGACCAACTGGACCATCGACCAGACCACCAACGTGGCCGACGCCAACGACAACACCACGTGGACCTTCGAAAACGGATTCACCATCACCAACACGGGCAACCGCTCCTATGGCACCGCCGCCAACAACACGCTGAAGTTCTCGCGCAACTACCAGTTCACGCTTCACGTGCCTGCCGACAAGACCGTGGCAGCCATCGTCTTCGACGGCTATACCAACGGTGCGGCAGCCGACGGCAGCTACTCCTACCTCGGCGAGCTCGCCGGCAACCAGATTGACGAGAAGACCGACGACAAGTCGTCCGACCTCATCTCGAAAGACCAGGCCAAGTACAGCTTCCCCGCACGCGTCGAGGACGGCGAGGAGCAGACCTACGCCCAGCACGTCGTCGTGCTCGACACGCCCGTCTCGGGTGGAGAAATCACCTTCACCTTCTACGGCACCAGCCAGGTGGGCATGCGCCTGATTCTCTACGCCAATGCCGCCGAGGCCCAGAAGACCGTGACCGGCATCAGCCACGTCACCGTCGATGCTCCCAAGGCCGACCTGAATGCTCCCATCTACACCATCTCGGGTGTGCGCGTGAGCAAGCAGAACCTGCAGAAGGGCATCTACATCCAGAACGGGAAGAAGTTTATCGTCAAGTAAACCTTCAGAATGAAAATCTCTAAAATCATTGGTGCGCTCATACTCATGGGCGCACCTTTTTTTGCGAAAGCGCAGGAGGCCCCCTTCACCGTGGCCCCCGGCCTTTTCGACCAGACCGACGAGAACACGCTCGGGCTCACCGAGGCCCCTGGCGCGCAGACCTTCACCGTGTTTGCCCCATCGGCCACGACCGACCATTTCAGCCACGGCGTGGTGATGGGCCAGTTCAAGGGGGCACTCTACTGCATGTGGCAAAGCTCGGCCACCGACGAGGACGGCGACGACACGTGGGTGGCCTACGCCCGCAGCACCGACGGGGGCGCGACGTGGAGCCAGCCGATGACGCTGGCCAAGGACATCGACAACGGCTATTGCACCTCGGGCGGATGGTGGGTGTCGGCGAATCAAATCGTCGGCTACATCAACGAGTGGCACACCGACCTGTCGCCCAAGGGCGGCTTCACCCGCTACGTAGCCTCCACCGACGGCCTCGCCTGGACTGACCCGAAGCCCGTGACCATGGCCGACGGCACCGAAATGGCCGGCGTGATGGAACAGGACCCCCGCGCGCTGAAGGACGGACGCATCGTCTCGGCCGCCCACTTCCAGCCCGGCACGATGGTCTGCCCCATCTACACCGACGACCCGATGGGCATCAGCGGTTGGAAGAAAGGAGCCTTCGACGCCACCGGCAAAGGCACGTCGACGCGCGAGATGGAGCCCAGTCTCTATCTGCGCGGCGACAGCATTGTCATGATATACCGCGACCAGAACTCCACCTACTACAAGCTGGCGTCCGTCTCCACCGACCGGGGCGAGACGTGGACCAAGGCCGTGCTGACCAACATGCCCGACTCGCGGCAGAAGCAGAGCGCGGGCAACCTGCCCGACGGCACAGCCTTCTTCGCCGGATGCCCCATTTTGCAGAAAGTGCGCTATCCGCTGGCCCTGACGCTGAGCGACGACGGCTACCTGTTCGACCGGGCCTGGCTCCTGCGAAGCCGCGACAGCAGCAAGCCCATGCGCTACGCGGGCAAGAACAAGCACGACCATTATTACAGCTATCCGAAGTCGCTCGTCACCGACGACTACCTCTACGTGGCCTACGCCACCAACAAGGAGGATGTGGAATACACGCGCATTCCCGTCGCGGGCGTCGCCACGGCCATCGCCTCGGTGCGGACAAGGAGCACCGCCATCGACCCGTCGGCGCCCGTCTACACCCTCTCCGGAACGCGCATGGCGCCGGGCAACCTGCCCAAGGGGGTCTACATCCAGCACGGACGGAAGTTTGTTGTAAGATAGTTGCAAGACAGTTGCAAGCAATGCACGCGGCACTTAGGCGGCATCACGCCCACGCAGACATTCAGCACCCTGCGTGCTCATAGGCATGAGTGGCCGACTTGCCGTGCGTGCGGCGGCAACTTGTTTCAGTACCAGGCCTTGGTAATGTCAGTACCAGGCCTTGGTAGTGTCAGTACCAGGCCTTGGTAATGTCAGTACCAGGCCTTGGTAATGTCAGTACCAAGGCCTGGTACGATTCCATTTCAGTGTAGTTTAACGCTTTTGGTTGACTACTTCGAGCCATATTTTTAATGTCGGTTGACACGGTTGAACATTACTTTTATATTTGGTTGATACATCTGCGGCTTAGTCACGTTTGTGGTTGACACAGCCGCTGCGTTGGCAAAAAGGCTCAATGGCGCTCGCTCATCCCCAGCCATACATAGGCAAAGCTGGCCACGGCCAGGAACAGCTCAATCAAATAGAGGCCGCGGTAGTCGAGCCACTGGCCCACGCCTCCCGACACGACGGCGACAAGCGCCCCGCTCAGGTGGACCACGACAATCTGGATGGTGAAGTCGGTTCCCTCACGGCCCGGCCGCACATTGTCCATGGCCGTGGAATAGAGCGCCACCGCCGCCGAGGCCTCCACCGCCTTGACGAGCAAGATGGCGCCCAAGACCAGCCCCAGCGTGGGGGTGAGGAAGGAGAGCCAAAGGAAATAGACAGGCACGAGGATGGCCGCCAGCGACACGATGCGCCGCGCCCGGTGCGAGCCGACTCGCTTGATCCACCATCCGGCAAAGGCCGCCATGACGAAAGCGAACGTCGTGCCCGCGACGCCCGAATAGAGCCCCACCTGCTTCATGTTGTAGCCCAAATCGACAAGCCAGGGCTTGAGCATGGCCAGGATGCCGTCGAACCCCGCAAAGAAAAGCAACAGGAACGCCACATGATACCCGATGTGGCGGCGGGTGAAGTAATGATAGAAATCGCTCACACGCGCACGCTTCCTTCCCTTTACGGGCTTCACCTGGATGTGCCTGTCGAGGGCCATGGGCATGACGAGCAGGAAGGCGAAGAAGCCCAGCAACGGCACCAGCGTGTGCCAGCCGTAGGCGTGGAGCGCCATGATGAGCACGCCTCCGCCCAGGATGCGCCCCATGTAGCGTCCCATCGACTTCGTGCTCGTCACGGCGCTGTGGTCGCCCCGTGAGAAGGCGTGGACGGCAAGGGTGTCGCTGGCGACGTTCTGCACCGAGGCTGCGAACGTGGAAAGCAGCACCAGGGCCACGATGAATTTCAAGTCGTGAGCCACGTCGAGGAATCCCGTGACGAAGACCGCCAGGGCGAAGACGCACTCGGTGGACACGATGAGCTTCTTGAAGTCGCCCACGGTGACGCAATACCGGTCGATGAGCGGGGCCCAGGCGAACTTGATGGACCAGGGCAGGCGTACCAGGCTGAGCAGGCCGATGGCGGCCAGCCCGATATGGCTCTGGCGCATCGTGACCTGCAAGGCCGTCATGATGAATGTAGCCGGAATGGCCCGCGCGAGGTAGAGGCAGAAGAAAGTGCCCAAGTCAAGCGCGCGCGAATTGTCGAAAAGCTTCATGCAGGATTCATTGTCGGCTGAAACAACACAGAGGCGATGCGGCCAGCGGCTTAGCTGAAAGTGCCAAAGAGATAGTCGCTCGTCAGCTGTTCCTTCGGATTGTGGAACACGTCGTAGGCGTTGCCCTCCTCCACCACCTTGCCTTCGTACATGAACACCACATAGTCGGCAATGCGCATGGCCTGGCGCAGCGTGTGCGTGACCATCACGACGGTGTAGTGCCCCTTCATCTCGGTGAAGAGGTCCTCCACCTTCTTGCTCGACACGGGGTCGAGAGCGCTGGTGGCCTCGTCGGCCAGAATCACGCTGGGCTCCACGGCCAGGCTTCTCGCCAGGCAGAGGCGCTGCTGCTGCCCGCCGCTCAGACTCGTCGCGGGGTCGTGGAGTCGGTCTTTCACCTCGTCCCAAAGTCCGACGGACTGCAGATAATGCTCCACGATGATGTTCAGCTTGCGGCGGTTGTGAATGCCATGTATGCGGCATCCATAAGCCACATTGTCGAAGATGTTCATCGGCAGCGGGCACGGCCGTTGGGGCACGAGGCCGATGTTGCGGCGGAGCTCGGTCACCTCGCGTCCCGTGGCCTTCACGATGTCGATGTCGCCCAGGCGCAGACTGCCGCTCATCTTCACCCCCTCCGTGTTGTCTATAAGCCGGTTGAGCGTGCGCATGAGGGTTGACTTTCCGCATCCCGACGGCCCGATGACACACGTCACCTTGTTTTGCGGAATGTGGATGTCGACCCCCTTGAGTATCTCCGCGCCGTTGATGGACAGGTGCAAATTGCTGATTTGCAGTTGGGCGTTGGCCAACGGCTGGAATTTGCGGTCGGCACGGAAAGTCTCCTCCCTGGCCGGCCTTGTGCCCACACCGAGGCGCAGCGGTGCAAATACGTTTTGTGCTAATCGTGCTGATAGGCTCATCTTCGTTCCTTTCTCTTTTCTCTCTATGTTTCCGAGGGCAAAGTTACGGCGACATTCTTACATTCAAAATACCATAATCGGAGTAATCGCATACCACATGTTTGGTATTTCGCACGGGCGGCCATCAGAAATTACCACAATCGTGGTACGCCAAATACCCAAGGTTTACGATTCCATACCCAACTTATTCTACCTACCTTTGCCCTTGAAAAGAAAGAAAACGGCATGACAGAGAATCGGAACTTCATATTGGCCGACAATCAGGAGCTCACACGCCTGGGACTGAAGACGCTGCTCTCCGAGCTCGACAGCCAGAAGACGGTGGCAGTGGTGGAGGACAAGGCCAGTCTGGTGGCCCATCTCAAGGAAGACAGCCACGTGGTGATCATCATCGACTTCACGCTGTTCGACTTCACCGACGAGGACAATTTGCTCATCGTGAGCGAGCGTTTCCCCGATGCCTACTGGCTGCTCATCAGCGACGACCTGCGCCACGACACCATCAAGAAGTTCATCTATCTGTCGAAGCACATCAGCGTGGTGTTCAAGGACACCTCTTTATATATATTGCGCGAGGCCATCAGGGTGACGGCCTCGGGCAGCCGCTACATCTGCCAGCATGCCACGGAGGCCCTGCTGGCCGCCCAGCAAGACGAGCGCGACTCGCAATCGGCCCTCACGGCGACCGAACTGGCCGTGCTGCGCGCCATAGCCCAGGGCCACACCACGAAGGAGATTGCCGCCGACCGCTGCTCCAGCGTGCACACCATCAACACGCACCGCAAGAACATCTTCAGGAAGCTGGGAGTCAACACGGCCCACGAGGCCGTGAAGTACGCTTTCCGTGCAGGGCTCATCGACACTTCCGAATTCTATATCTGAACATGAAGAAACCATACGAGACCACCATCCTTGAGACTCCGTTTATGAAGCCGGACGCCTACGGAGCCCTCAACTTTCCCGTGTACTACTCGGCCGCCTTCGGCTTCGCCACGGCCCAGGCCACGAGCAATGCCTTTGCCGGACGCTCCGCCGACCACGCCTATGCGCGCATCTCCAACCCCACGACACAATATCTGGAACGGCGCGTGCAGCAGGCCACGGGCGCACTGAGCGTCACCGCGCTGAACTCGGGCATGGCCGCCATCACCTACGCCCTGACGGCGCTGGCCGGCAAGGACGTGAACATCGTGGCGTCGAAACATCTCTTCGGCAACACCGTGTCGTTTCTGGCCGACACACTGGGAAGCTTCGGCGTGGAGACACGCTTTGTGGACACCCGGAAGCCCGACGAGGTGGAAGCCGCCATCGACGACCACACGGGGGCGCTCTTCTTTGAAATCATCACCAACCCACAACTCTACGTGGCCGACATCGAGGCCTTGGCCGACGTGGCCCACCGGCACGGCGTGCCCCTGCTGGCCGACACCACGGTGGTGCCCTTCTCGGTGTTCCAAGCCAAGGACTTCGGAGCCGACATCGAACTCGTCTCCAGCACGAAGTACATCTCGGGAGGCGCCACCGGACTGGGCGGACTGCTGATAGACAACGGCACGTTCGACTGGTCGCGCTCGGCCAATCCCGTGATGCGGCGGCTCACCAAGCGATACGGGCCGAAGGCGGCCTTCACCGCCAGGGTGAAGACCGAGCTCGTCACCAACCTGGGGGCGGCGATGGTGCCACAGGTGGCCTACATGGAGACGCTGGGGCTGGAAACGCTCGACCTGCGCTTCCGCCGACAAGCCGAGACCACACTCCGGCTGGCCGCCGAATGCGAGAAGCTGGAAGGCATCGAGCGCGTGAACTACACCGGACTGAAAGACAATCCCTATTACGAGCTCAGCCTGAAGCAGTTCGGCCCCCTGCCCGGAGCCGTCTTCACCTTCGACTTGCAGAGCAAGGAGACTTGCTTCAACTTCATCGACCGGCTCAAAATCATCCGCCGCGCCACCAACCTCTTCGACCACAAGAGCCTGGCCATCCATCCGGCCAGCACCATCTTCGTGCACTTCACTCCCGAGGAGAAAGCCGCCATGGACGTGTCGGAACAGACCATACGCCTCAGCGTGGGACTGGAAGACCCCGGCGACCTGCTCGACGACATCCGGCAAGCGCTGCATACCTAACGTTTGGGAGAACATCACCAATCATGATGAGGCAGAATACCACCGTTGTGGGATTACACGCCTGACGGAAAGGAGCTACCTTTGCAAACAGAAACCAAGAAACAGACTCAGAAGACATCAAAGGAAAATTATGGCACAGATTATCGTGAACGACGAGAAGCAGGAAGTGGAGCTCCCCATCACGCTGGGCGAGCTCATCGAGAGAAACAACGTGTTCCAGCCCGAAATGGTCACCGTGCAAGTGAACGAGGAGTTCGTGGAGCGCGACGACTGGGGCAAGACGGTGCTTGCTGACGGCGACCATGTCGACTTCCTTTATTTCATGGGAGGAGGACGGGCATGATCGAACTCACCGAACAGCAAATAGAGCGCTACAGCCGCCATATCCTGTTGCAGGACGTGGGCGTGGAAGGGCAGGAGAAGATTCTCCAGGCCAAGGTGCTCATCATCGGTGCCGGCGGCCTCGGCGCGCCAGCCGCCCTCTATCTGGCTGCCGCCGGCGTGGGCACGATTGGCATCGTCGACGCCGACAACGTCGACCTGAGCAACCTCCAGCGGCAAGTCATCCACTTCACCGCCGATGTCGGCAAGCCGAAGGTCGTCAGCGCCAAGGAGAAGATGGAGGCCATCAACCCCGACGTGAAGGTGAACGCCATACAGGAGTTCCTCTATAGCGGCAACGCCCTCGACATCATCAAGGACTACGACTTCATCATCGACGGCAGCGACAACTTCCCCGTGAAATTCCTCATCAACGACGCGTGCGTGATGCTGGGCAAGCCCTTCAGCCACGGCGGCATTCTCCGCTTCCGCGGACAGACGTTCACCCATGTGCCCGGCTCAGCCTGCTACCGCTGCATGTTCAAGGAGCCGCCTCCCGTGGGGGCCGTGCCCACCTGCTCGCAAGCCGGCGTGCTGGGAGCCATCGCCGGCATGCTGGGCACCATACAGGCCGCCGAGACCCTGAAATACATCACCGGCGTGGGCGAATTGCTCACCAACCGGCTGCTCACCTTCGACGCCAAGACCATGAACTTCCGCACCATCCCCGTGCGGCAGCGCGACTCCTGCCCCGTCTGCGGCTCCCGTCCCAGCATCGACCATCTCATCGACTATCAGCAGGCGGCGTGCGACCTGCCCAACCATTAAGGCGAACGAAAACATTGAGGATATGGAAATAGGACAAGACATCATCGACGAGCTCATTGCCCAGGCGCGCAAGGACGCTCCCCTGGAGACTTGTGGCTACCTGCTGGGCAAGGATGGCGTGGTGACCGAGAACTACTGGATGGAGAACATCGACCACAGCAGCGAGCACTTCGCCTTCGCGCCCAAGGACCAGTTTGCGGCCTTGCGCTATGCCAGGAAGAACGGCTTGAAAATCCTCGCCAACTGGCACAGCCATCCGGCCTCGCCCTCACGGCCGTCGCAGGAGGACTTGCGGCTGGCCAACGACCCAACCATCCGCTATGCCATCCTTTCGCTCTTCCAGGGCGTACACCTCAACTCATTCGGCATCCGCGACAACCAGGTGGTCGACAAAGAGGTGCACTACGCCGAAGACTGACTCGCCGCCAGACGGGCCGGCAAGGTGAAACGGAACCCCACGACGGGGAAAACAAATAGAGAAACAAAGCCATGTACAGAATACCAAGCACCCTATCGGGCGACATCGACTACACCGAGTCGCTCATCAAGAAATACAAGGCGGGCGAGATTGCAGCGGGCGAGCTGAAGAGCAACCGCGTGCCCATGGGCATCTACGAGCAGCGCAAGGACCACCACCACATGCTCCGCATCCGCTGCGCCGGCGGCCTCATCACGCCCCGCCAGCTGCGCGAGGTGGCCTTTGTGGGCCACCAGGTGTCGGCCTCCCACCTGCACATCACCACCCGGCAGGAGATTCAAATCCACAATGTCGACATCCTCGACGCCGCGCCGGCGCTGCGCAAGCTGGAGAAATACGGCCTGTCAACGGCGGGCGGCGGCGGCAACACCGTGCGCAACATGATGGTGAACGACCGCAGCGGCGTGACGTCGCGCGAGGCCTTCGACGTGTACCCGTATGTGGAGGAGCTCACCTCGCTGCTCATCGCCGAGCGCGACTCGTTCACGATGCCGCGGAAATACAAGGTGGCCTTCGACTATAACGTGGAGGATGCCGACAGCTCCTTTGTGGCCGACCTCGGGCTCCAAGCCCGCGTGGTGAACGGGCAAAGGGGGTTCCGCGTCTACATTGCCGGCTCGACGGCCCCCAACCCGCACACCGGCTGGATGGTGTTCGACTTCCTGCCCGAAAAAGACCTCTACCGTGCGGCCAAAGCCCTGAAGAACTGGTTCAACAAGTATGGCAACCGGCGCAACCGCCACAAGGCCCGCATGCGCTACGTGTTCTATCGCTATGGCGAGGACGACGCGCGCAGAAAATACCTCGACGAGTTTGAGGAACTGAAGAAAGACCCCACCATCGACTTCCATGCCCCCGCCTCGCTCATGGCCCCCGGCCACCACAAGCCCGCATTCGCGCCCGCCGACGGCCATGGCAGCGGCTTCCTCACCTGGAAGCGGCGCTACGCCCACGCCCAGCCGCAAGAGGGGCTGTGGTATGCCTACATCGCCATCCCACACGGCAACGGCTCGCCCGAGTTCTTCGCGCAGATTGCCGACTATCTCGCCCAATACGGCGACGACGTCATCCGCTTCACGAAGAAGGAGCAAATCCAGGTGCGCAACATTCCCGAGGAATACCTGCCCAACATCTATGCGTTCTTCAAGAAAATCGGAGTCTACCAAGTGGACGAGCCCGCCGTGGTCACGGCCCTCACCTCGTGCACGGGCGCCGACACGTGCCGGCTGGGCATCTGCATGCCCAAGGGCGCCGTCGACGCCATTGCCCGCCGGCTGCTCGACAGCGGCCTCGACCTCGACGCCATTCCCGACTTTGAGCTGAAGATGAACGGATGCCCCAACATCTGCGCCAATGCCACCTGGGCCGACCTGGGCTTCAGCGGGCGCGTGGGGCGCGTGGGCGACAATCCCTACCCGGCCTACGTCGTCTGGCTGCCCGCCGACGGGCGCACCGCCATCGACCGACAGGTGGGCTCCGTCGCGGCCAAGCACGTGCCGGCCTTCGTCGAGGACTACCTGGCCGACGTCATCAGCCATCAGGCCGACTTTGCCGACTACTATGACTATGTGGCCAGGCGAGGGGTGCAGGTGGCCAGGCAGTTGCTGGAAGGCAAATACCGCCAGGTGCCCGACTATGCGTCGGCTCCCGACTTCTACTTCGACTACAACGACGACGAGAAGTTCAGCCTCATCAAGTACGGACAGGCCGAATGCTCTGCCGGGCTCTTCGACATCATCGACCTCGACCAGGACAACATCCGCGAGAAGCGCAAGGCGTTCGCCGCCACCAGCGACGAGGACGGGCAGAAGAAGCTGCTTTCCGACATCGTCTTCTCCGAGGCGCGCATGCTCCTTGTCACACGCGGCCTCGACCCCCGCACCGACGATGATGTCTACAACGGCTTCGAGCAAGCCTTCATCCAGGCCGGCATCGTGCCCGAAAAGTTCCGCGTGCTGGTGGAGAAGCGGCGGGAGCATGCCGACCTGCGCCCCTACACAACGCTCATCGGCGAGTTGGCCGACCTGCTGTCCGAACTCTACAAGGGCATGGACGACAACCTCCAATTCAAGGCCCCCGGGCAGGGGGCGGCGCAGGCTCCGCAACGGGAAGCCAAGAGCCAGACAGACAAGAACACAAACACACCCACCGGCAAGCCGTCGGCTGAAGGCAAGGCCGAAGTTGCGGAACCCGATGTGAGGAAGGACTTCCGCGGCGTGGCCTGCCCGATGAACTTCGTGAAAACCAAGATTGCCCTCAGCCCCATGAAGTCGGGCCAGGTGCTCGAGATTCTCCTCGACGACGGCCAGCCTATCCAGAACGTGCCCGGAAGCGTGCGCAACGAGGGCCACACCGTGCTTGCCACGGAGAAGGTGGACAACTACTGGAAGGTGCTCATTAGGAAAAAATGACGACCTTGAACGAACGACACGACACGGCACTGGACTTTCTGCCCGTCGCGGTGAGAATCGGCGACGGCAGGGTGCTTCTCGTGGGAAGCGGCAGGGAGGCCGTCCACAAGGCCCGCATCCTGAGCCGGTTCACCGACAAGCTCACCATCGTGGCCCCAACGATTCCCCCCGAGCTGCGCCAGACGCCCTTCCGTCTGGTGGAGCGCGACTTCCGCGAAAGCGACCTCGACGGCGTACGCGTGCTCTTCGTCTACACGGGACGGCGCGACCGCGACCACGCCATCAAGGCTCTGGCCGAGGCCCGGGGCATCCTGACGAGCGTCATCGACGAGCCGGCCCGCTGCGACTTCGTCTCGCCCGCCATCGCCCGCCGGCCCGCCGACAACCTCACCATCGCGGTGGGGTCCGACGCCAAGGACGTCAGGCGCGCCATCCGCGTGCGCAACCGCATCAACGAGCTCGTCGACAACGGCACTTTAGACCTTTCATAAAACGAAAACATACACACAAGAGAAAGCATCATGAGCCAAAGCATCACACATTTGAAAGAGCTGGAATCGGAGTCGATATACGTGCTCCGCGAGGTGGCGGCACAGTTCGAGCGTCCGTGCATCCTCTTCTCGGGCGGCAAGGACTCCATCGTGGTCACCCATCTGGCCTACAAGGCCTTCTTCCCCGCCAAGATTCCCTTCCCGCTGGTGCATATCGACACGGGGCACAACTTCCCCGAAACCATCGCCTACCGCGACAATCTCGTGGCCAAGCTCGGCGCCGACCTCGTGGTGGGCAGCGTGCAGGAGAGCATCGACCAGGGACGCGTGAAAGAGGAGACCGGCTACTACGCCAGCCGCAACAAGCTGCAAACCGTCACCCTGCTCGACACGCTTGAGAAGTACAAGTTCGACGCCGCCATCGGCGGCGCACGCCGCGACGAAGAGAAGAGCCGGGCCAAGGAGCGCT
>CAZVWX010000012.1:0-13025 GCA_964631105.1 uncultured Prevotella sp.
TTGCAAGAAGGCCGTTCTTCAAATCGATGGGAGAATAGTTGACAATGCAAGTCGGTCGTTCATGACGGGAAACAACGCCCGGCCTGCGCTTTCCGGTGAATGCTCACGGCCAGGAGCCGTGCCTTGTGCCGGCCAATATGGCGGAAGACGGCATGGAAGCCACGCGCCCCAAAAGTCGGATTGTAGGGCAGTCGTTTCCCATAACTTGCTGAAGTTGAATCCATCATGACGCTCCCTGCCGCCTTTTTGTTTCCCCACTAATTCCCCCCAGACTTCTTCGCCAGATTGACGGCCAGTCGGATTTCGTCATAGCTGATGTCGGGCGGGCAGAGGCTCTTGATGGGCTTCATGCCGTCGGCGAGGCCGACACGGCGGATGACGCTTGTGATGGCCGCGAGGTGGCTGGCGGGAACCAGGGCCTCGGCGGGCAGGTCGCCGCGAAGAACGAAGTGGGCGAGGTGGCCGAAGATGGTGCTCTCGGTGAGGTTGCGCGTTGCGGCAATCTCTCCCACCGTCTTGCCCTGGCGGTAGAGGGCAAGGGTGGCCTGGCGGGTGCTCTCCTTCGGCTTGGCGGGCGCCTCGGGCGCGCGGCCGGCCTGGGGTTGGGCTTTCGCCCGCGTCTTCGGGCGGTCCGGGCGGGAGGCTTTCACGCCGTCGTCCATGGCCTCGAGGATGGCTTCCTGCTTGTACTTCAAGTAGGTCTCGGGGGTGAAGCCCTTGCTGGCTACGTCGAGCAGGACGCGGCGCTTGGCGAGCCAGATGTCGTGCATGTCGCCATAGGCGCGGTCGAGGCGCCGGCGCACCGTCTTGTTGTCGGTTTCCATCAGGGCGGTGCGCCTCATGAGGTCGGCGAGGATGTCGGTGAGCTGCGAGGCGAAGTAGGTGGCACTGCGGCGGACGCGGTCGAGGAAGGCGTCGGAGTGGGCCTGCTCGGGCGTCTGCCGCCTGATGACGTCGGCCCATTTCGCCGCCACCGGCTCCAGGCGTGTCTGCAGCTCGGTCCATGCCGAGTGGTGCAGGGCGGCGAGGGGGCCCTTGGCGAAGAAGAACTCCTGCATGACGCGGTCGAGGGCGGCTTCGGCAAGGATGACGGGTCGGAGCGAGAAGAGCTCCAGGAGGAGCTGGCGGCGGTAGGCCTCCTTCAGGTCGGGCAGGCGGGCGACGCTCGCCTGGACCTCGGCATCCTGGCGGGCGATGTAGGCGGCCACGCGCTGGTCGTTGATGATGGCCGCGGGCGGTATCGGCGAGGCCAGCACCAGGCCCTCCAGGGTCTTGCAGCGGCTCAGGGCGACATACACCTGGCCCGAGGCGAAAGCCTGCTGGGCGTCGATGATGGCATGCTCGAAGGTGAGCCCCTGGCTCTTGTGGATGGTGATGGCCCAGGCCAGGCGCAGGGGGTACTGGCTGAAGGTGCCGACAACCTCGGACACGATTTGCCTCGTGTCGCCGTCGAGGCGGTATTTCGTGTTCTCCCACATCTCAGGCTCCACCTCGATGGCCTTGTCGTCGCCGGGGCAGAGCACGAGGATGCGGTGGGCGTCGAGATAGGTGACGCGGCCGATGCGCCCGTTGAAGTAGCGCCCGCGGGGGTCGTTTTTGAGGAACATCACCTGCGCGCCGACCTTCAGCGTGAGGCGGCGGTCGGTGGGGTAGTCGTATTCGGGGAAGTCGCCCGCTATCCCGGCGTCGAAGGTCATCTCCCTGGACGGCAGCAAGCTGAGCTCGCGCTCGTTGAAGCTGTCGGCCATCCGGTTGTGGGTGGTCAGGCGGATGTAGCCTTCGGCGGCGTCGGGATGGAAGGACGGCAGGCAACGCTCGTTCAGCCGCGCAAGGGTTTGCGGCGTGGCGTGGCCGTCGCGGATGTCGTTCAGGATGGAGAGGAAGGCGGCGTCCTCCTGGCGGTAGACGTGATGGAGCTCTATCGTGACGTAGTCGACGCGCTGCAGGGCGTGGGAGCCGAAGAAATAGGGTGTGTCGTAGTACTGCTTGAGCAGCTGCTCCTCGTCGGGGCGGGTGACGGGAGTGAGCTGGTGCAGGTCGCCAATCATGACGAGCTGCACGCCGCCAAAGGGCTTGTCGTGCTCGCGGAAGCGGCGCATCACCGAGTCGATGGCGTCGAGGATGTCGCTGCGCACCATGGAAATCTCGTCGATGACGAGCAGGTCGATGGTGCGCATCATCTTCCGCTTGTCGTTGCTATAGGTGAATTTCTGGTCGAGGCGCGAGCCGGGGATGTAGGGTGAGAGGGGCAGCTGGAAGAAGGAATGCACCGTGACGCCGCCGGCATTGATGGCGGCCACGCCGGTGGGCGCGACGACGACCATGCGCTTGTGGCTCCGCGCCCGGACGGTCTTCAGGAAGGTGGTCTTGCCCGTGCCGGCCTTGCCGGTGAGGAAGAGGCTCTTGCCCGTGTGCTCGACAAATTCCCATGCCTGCCGAAGCTCGTTGTTTCTTTCCATGTGTGTGTTGTGGTATGGTTCTGACCCTGCAAAGATACAAAAAGTTGCGGCCAATCGCAAAGGTTTCGTGCGTCACTTGGGAAGGCCGCCGAGGGGCCGCGCCCTGCATGGGGGCGCGTGGGCCGCCCCTATTCGGCGAGGGTGTTCAGCGAGTGGGCGGGGAGCGTGACGTTGAGGAAGCGCTTGCCCACAGGCACCGAGAGCGGGCGGGCCTCGCCGGCAAAGTTGGCGCAGCAGACGAGGCGCCTGCCGTCGGGCTTGCGGAAGAGCACCACATAGAGGTCTTTCGAGCGTTGCCGCTCGCCCAGCCCGGCCTTGTTGTAGCCCACCATGCGGGTGCCCGGGGTGACGAAGTGGGAGAAGAGCTTGAAGGCATAGTACTCCGGCGTGTAGCGCATGCGGTGTGTCTTCGAGTCGACCTGTATGAGGGCGTTCTGCCGCCATCCCCACCGGCTGACGCCGTTGTCCTGGAGGATGAAGTTCCAGTTGTAGTACTGGTCGCAGCCGTTGCCGATGTTGTCGCAGAGCAGGAAGAAGGTGTGCTCGGCGGCCTGCCAGTCCATGTCGCCGTTGCCGCACTCGCTCTCGGAGACGATGTAGTGCATCTTGGGGTACTGCGCACGAATCTTGCCAATGTTCTGGCGTGCCTCCCATTGGAATCCGGCGCCCTCCATCTGAGGCAGGCCGGCGAGAATCTTCTCCACATAGTCCTGCCGGTTGGTGTTGAAGGTGCCGATGTAGACCTTCACCTGCGGGTGCGTCTTCCGCAGCGTGGGGATGAGGTAGTCGCGGTTGAAGCGCACGGTGCCCTCGGCAGTCCACGCGCAGCCCGGGTAGGGCGTGTAGGAGTAGGCCTCGTTCTGATACATCACCATGTCGATGGGTGCGCCCTCGGCCTGGTAGAGGTCGATGAAGCGTCCGAACATGTCGGCATAGGCCTGCAGGTAGCGCGGGTCCTGTATCATGTAGTCCTGCGTGGCCATGCGGCGGGGGAAGACGCCGTTGCGCTCGCCCAGGAGCTTCATCTCGTCGGGGTCGACGGCCGCCTTGCCTCCATAAAGCAGGTAGTCCTTCTCCTTGGGCTGCCGGTTGTAGCGGCTGGAGAGCACTGGGTAGTCCTGGTTGATTTTCATCCAGGCCGGCGGGCTCCATGGCGACATCCACAGGCGCAGGCCGGGCTGGTACTTCTGCGCGTGGCGAATCATGGGCAGCACGGTCTGCTTGTCGCGCTCGATGTTGAAGTAGCGCAGCTCGAAGTCGCCGGCCACGGTGTCGCACGAGTACCAGCCCATGCTGTAGTCGTTGGCGTTCATCGTCAGGCGGCCGCGCGTCAGGCGCAGGTCGCCGTCGGGAGCGAAGAGGTTGCGGAACACCTCGTCCTGCTCCCCGGCGGTGAGCAAGCCCAGGGCCTCTCCGTCGAGCTCATTGAACGTGGTGCCGAAGGCCACGAAGGGCACGCCCTGCGGGTCCTCCGCCTTGACGGGCTGGTCGTGGAGCGCCTTGGCGGAGGCTTTCGCCTTCTTCTCCTGCCAGACGTTTTGCTCCGTAGACTGGTACCACTTGAAGGTTTGCGCCCCGAGGGGCGCCGCCTGGGCTGAGGCGGCAAGCGCCAGGCTGGCCACGGCCATTCTAAGGATGGATGATTTCATAGTTGCGACAGTTTTCTGCAAAGGTAATCAATTTCGCCCAAAACAGGCATGCCTCGGCGGAAAAATCACTCAGCTCACAACTTGACGCGCATCACGTATTCGGGCACGATGCGCACGCCGCGTATGTCGACCACCGGCCCTTTGGAGAAGTCGAGCCCCCGCACCTGCTCGCTGAGGTCGCGGCTGACGAAGGGCAGCTTGCCGTTGAGCGGGCGGATGTAGAAGGTCATGTCCTGCGTGTGCATCTTCTGCTTGTAGCGCTTCAGTCCTATCGTCCACGGCTCGCCGTGCCAGAACTCGTCCTGGCAGAGCTGTCCGTCGATGAAGGCCATCGCCACATCGCCCACATAGTCCACCTGCATGAAGTACTCCTGCACCTGTGGCGCGGTGATGCTGTCGTTGAAGTGGACGCTCATGCGGCGCGGGCCCCGCTTGCTCCATTGGCATTGCGGACTGACAGGCTCCACCGTGGCCGTCTGCGCCTTGAAGCCCTTGCTGCCGGGATAGGCCACATACTGCACCGTGTTCTCGCCCAGCGAGAGCAGCCGCGCCCCCAGGCTGTCGGGCAGCACGGTGGCCTTGGTGATGAGCAACTTGCCATCGACCTTGCAGGCGTCGAGGGCCTGCCCACGGGTGAGGGTGGTTATCTTTATCGTCTTCCCCGCGGCGGTCCTTACAGAGAAGGTGCTCTTCAGACCAGCCTGCACGCGATAGGCGTCCTTGCCCCTGACGGTGGCCGCGTCGAAGCGGTATTCGGGCTGCACGCCCTCGGGGGCGAAGAAGAAGTAGTGGGTGGCGCCGCGGTCGTCAATCTTCATGAGGGGCTGGGCCATGGCATACTTCAGCCGGGCTCCCTCCATGTCGAGGTTGAACGGCAGAATCATGCTCTCGTCCTTGGGCAGGGTGAACGTTCCCTGCGAGGGGATGCGCAGAGTCTCGTCCCTCAGATTCAGCTTCAGCTGCAAGTCCTTCTGGTCGACGCGCGTGGTGTCGTGGTCCTGGAAGTTGATCATGAAGACGAAGCCGGAGCCGTCCTTCATGCGTGCCGCGCAGCGCAGGTCGTCGTGGTTGCCGGGGGTCATCTTGTCCCACCCCTCGGGCAGCACGGTCTCCATGGGCGCCAGCACGTCGCCCCAGTCGCCCAGGAAGGAGTGGACGAGGCGCAGCGTGCGGTAGCTGCCATGCTCCAGTCCGAACTCGCCCAGAGGCGCCTGGTAGTCATACGATATTTTCGTGACGCCCATCGGCTCGTCGCAGAAGAAGGCATTGTCGCCATCGCGCCGCGGCGTGCTGCCCCCCTGGTACATGTAGTAGCCAATGCCGTTGGAGCCCGAGCCCACCACCCTGACGGCCAGCGCCTCGGCAGCCTTGGCCGTGACGATGGGGCGCGAGGAGTAAATCATCTGTATGCCCACGCCCAGCTCGGCGCTGAAACTGGGGAAGGCTTGCGGGTCGTAGCGCACGGGCGAATAGTCGGGGCTCTTGTGCAAGTCCTTGAACATCATGAACTTGCTCATGTGCGGCTTGGCCCAGAAGGGATAGGTGTAGGCCGCCGTCACGGGGATGGCCTTGTTGTCTATCACAGCGGCGTTGCCCCAGCCCGTGGCGGTGTAGAAGGGAGCCACGATGCCCTCCTCCTGCGCCATCCTCAGCAGCGTGCGCATGTGCTCGTTGCCGGCCTCGGCGCCCGTGGCCTTCTTGTGGTTGCCCTCCACGCCGATGGCCGCCTCGTAGGAGTTCCAGCTGGCCGCCGTGTTGTCCTTGGCCTCGCCGGGATAGTTGATGCCCCAGGGTGCGGCCGAGTGCTGCATCTCGTTCTCTATCTGGCAGCCGATGACGGGTCCGCCATCCTTATAATAGAGCCCGCGCGTCTGCTCGCCTATCTGGTGGTAGAGCTCACGCGCCAGCCGCAGGTAGGCGGGGTCGTTGCTGCGTATCTCCAAGGGTTTGGCAAACACCCAGTCGGGGATGGCGCCGTTGCGCACCTCGCCATGGCAGAACGGGCCGATGCGGAGAATGACACCCATGCCGTGCTTCTTGCACAGGTTGAGGAAGTGGCGCAGGTCCAGGTTGCCGTCCCACCGCCACTGGCCTTCGTATTCCTCGTGCAGGCTCCAGAACACATAGGTGGGGATGACGGTGATGCCCCCGGCCTTCATCTTCATGATTTGCTCCTCCCACTGCTCGCGCGGATAGCGGGAATAGTGGAACTCGCCCAGCACGGGCACGGCGGGTTTGCCGTCGATAGTCATGTAGAAACTGTTCACCTGGATGGAGCCGCCCGTGGGCGACGTGCCGCCCATGTCGAGCTTGCCCTCCACAATCTGCATGGGAGCCTCGGGCTCGGTTATCTCGTAAACTTTCTGCGCCGAAGCGTGGAATGCGAAAGTGCAGAGGGCTGAAAAAAGAATGAGTTGCTGCTTCATCATCATCACGAACTTAAAGTTTTTTGGGGTTGTCATACATCCATCACCGTCTTGAACTGGTACATGGCAAGGTGGTTGTGGTCGAGCTGCGAGGCCTCGCCGAGGTAGCGCCGGGCATGCGCCTTGTCGCCAAGTCCGTAGTAGCCGAGGGCGAGCATGAAGAGGCAGTGCACGCGGTTGGCGAGGTCGAGGTCGCCCTCCCATATCTGCAGGTCGGGCAGGGAGACGGCGAAGTAGTCCATCGTGACGTGGTCGAAGAGGTGCTGCTTGCCATAGTTGACAAGCTTGAAGAAGCGGCCTCGAGCCTCGCCGACTCGCCCGAGCCTCAGCAGGGCAAGCCCCTGGTAGAAAATCTTGTCGGGCTTGGCGTCGTTGTAGTACATGGCGGCGGCGGGCTCCGTGGGGCCGAGCGTGGCCTTCTCCCAGCACTCCTTCGCCTTCGCCTCATCGCCCTTTGCCGCGTGGGCGCATCCGAGCAGGTAGTAGAAGTCGTTGTCCTGGGCGCCCTGGAGCTTGCCCTCGCCGAGGTTGTGGGGGCACACCAGGCACTCCTCCAGGAGCTTGACGGCCTGGTCGTAGTCCTTGCCGTCGAGTGCCTGCTTGGCGAGCATGACACGCGAGAGCTGGTACTGCTGGCTCACCTTGCCCTCGCCACCCTCCCAGGGGTGGAACTGGTGGGCGTCGAGCTTCGCCATGGCCTCCCCGTAGCGGCCGGTGAGGTTGAGAAGGGTTATCTCTTCGAGCAGCAGGTCGTCGCGCCGGGCGATGAGCTCCGGATGCTTCTCCAGATGGTCGAGGCGCATCTGGTGGTCGTAGCCGAGCCGCTTGTAGAGCTGGTCCAGTTCCATGAGCATGCGGCTGTCGTTTGCATTGAGCGAAAAGGCCCTCTCCATGTCCTCCACGGCCTGTTCTGGATTGTTGTTCTTGTTGAACTCGTCGAGGGCGAGGTTGCGCCACACGGGCGGGAAGTCCGGGTCGAGCTCGGCCGAGCGCGACCAGTGGCGGCGTGCCGCGTCATACTGCCGCGCGCCATAGTAGAGCGTACCGAGATAGTAGTTGGCCTTGGCGTCGCCGGGGTTGCGGGCGATGGCCGCGTTGAGAGCGAGGATGGCCTCCAGGCGGTTGGGGAAGCAATAGCTGCTGTCGGCCCTGGCCCCCTCGTCGAAGCCACGCTTGTCGCCAGCCATGCCCATATAATAATAGGTCATGGCCGTGGTGGCGTTGTTTTCGATGGCAAGCTTCCAGACGGCGACGGCCGTGGCGTCCTGCCCGCACTGCCAGTAGTCGAGGGCCAGCTCGTCGTAGTTGTTGAACGCACCGTGCATGATGCCGGTGAGCTCATCAAGAACCGCCTCGTCGCCCGTGAGCAGGTACTCCTCATAACGGCAGCCATAATTGAAGAGGTCGAGCCGCTTGCTCTCGCGGCACACCTGCAAAGCCTCTTCCCTGCGGCCCAGCAGGCGGAGGATGGTGGCCTTCAAGGCCAGCGACTTGTAGTGGCGCGTGTTGACGGCCAGACTGCCCTCCACCTCGTCGAGGGCGTCCCGGAGGCGGCCCTCCCTGGTGGAGACGCAGGCGGCCTGGTAGAGGGCGGCCGAGCGCCAGCCGTAGTTCCACGCAGCCTTCCAGAACCACTCGTAAGCCTCGTGCCACTTGCCCTGGTATTTCAAGGCGAGCGCAAGGTTGTAGAGCGGTTCGCCGTCGTAGGGATTGGGGTTGCGGCGATAGAGCACCCTTTGCGCCCTCCTCAGATACTTCTCAGCCCGCGCGAAGCGCCCGCGGCGCAGGAGCCACAACCCCATCTGGTTGAGGCAGCGGCAGTCGTCGGGGTCGCGCCGCAGGGCCTCCTCGTAGTAGTCGGTGGGGTTCCACGTGGCGTGTCGGTACTGCTCCAGATGGAGGCCGGTGAGATAGAGCTGGTCGTTGGTCTTGGTGTCCTTGGGCGTGAGCGGGGCCTCGGCCGGGTCGGGAATGGGGCGTATGTCGTCGGGCTCGGCGTGCCATTGCAGGTCGTTGGCACAAAAGGCCAGCTCGCCCAACGGGGCACCGCCAACATCCACACTGCTCTCCATGAGCAGGTGGGCGGGGTCGAGGTCGGCCTCCCGCTCATAGTACACCGCGCCGTCGTCATTCTTCAAAACGACGTGTACGTGCTGCCGGCTCGTGGCATAGAGCTTGAGCCAGACGGTGCCGTCGGCGTTGCGGTCGATGTTGAACACCAGATCCTTGCTGGCGTTCTTCACCACGCCCACCTCCTGGTAGGGCATGAAGTACTGCGTGAAGCGCTTCTCCTCGTAGGGCATAAGCCAGGTGAAGTCGGGCTGGTTCTCGGTGAACACGCCGGCCATGAGCTCGATGTAGGGGCCGTCGTGGTCGGTGAGGTTGCGGTCCCAGGCGCGTCCGAAGTCGCCGTTGCCCCACGTCCACTGCTTTTTGCCCGGGCTGACGTGGTGGCTTGCCACGTGCAGCATGCCGCCGTGGGAGTCGTTCTCATAGCCGCCCTCGAAGTTATACTTAGAATTGACACCCATGTAAGACGTGGGTACTTTGATGTTCTTGTAGTTGGAGATGTCCACGCCGGCCGAGTAGTCCATCTTGTAGTAGGTGCCCGTGGCGATGGGGAACGAGCTCACGGCGCGCTTGCCGTGGTCGAAGACGGCGTTGATGTCCTGCGGGAACACGCTCTGGTAGTAGTCGTTGACGGCCACGGCGGGGTTGGCCCACCACAGGAAGGTCTGCGGCAGCGGCGTGGCGTTGTAGAGATGCCCCTTGATTTCGAGGTAGGCCTTGCCGGGGCGCAGCGTGAATCCCGCCGCACCCTTCTGGTGGAACATCCGCTCGTACTCGTTCACCCACACGCTGACGCTTCCGTCTTCGTTCTCCTCTATCGTGCAGTCCACGGGCATATAGGTCGACGGGCGGTGGTGCTGCGGCCAGTTGAACTCTATGCCGCCACTCACCCACGGGCCGAGCAGCCCCACCAGCGCGGGCTTGACGACGTGGTTGCAGTAGACGAAGTGGCGCTGCTTCACCTTGTCGTAGGCCATCTGTATACGGCCGCCAAGCTCTGGCAGCACCATCACCTTGATGTATTCGTTCTCCAGGTAGACGGCGTGCCACGTGTGGGGCGTCGCCTTGTCGGCTATCCGCTCTATCACGGGGTAGGGATAGACCACGCCCGACGAGCCCTGGTAGACGCGCTTCTCCAGATACATCGGCAGCTTCTCGGGGTCGCCCACCTCATAGGTCGGGATGACCACATCTTCTTTCCATGCTTTGACCATCGTAGTTGTTATCGTGTGTGTATTCTTGTGTGTTTAAAAATGATTATTCCAGCGACTTGCCCTTCGTCTCTCTCAGCTTCAGCGAGAAGACGACGAAGCCCAGGGCGCACACGGCGGCATAAATCCAGAACGTGCCGTAGCTGCCCAGCGAGCGGTTGAGGAAGGGGAAGGTATAGGTGAGCGTGGCCGACCCCACCCACAGGGCGAAGGTGCAGACAGAGACGCCGAACGAACGCACGCGGTCGGGGAATATCTCTGAGATGAGCACCCACGTGCAGGGGCCGAGCGTCATGGCATAGCAGCCGATGGCGAGCACCACGAGCGCCACCATACCCACGCCGGTGACGTGCAGGTAGTAGCACAACCCGAGCACGGCGTAGATGGCGCACAGGCCGCCGGCGCCGAGCAGCATGAGCGGCTTGCGCCCCACCCGGTCGACGGTCTTGATGGCAATGATGGTGAACACCACGTTGGCGACGCCCGTCACGACGATGTTGAAGAGCACGTCGCCAATCTCATAGCCCGCCTGCTGGAAGATTTCCTGGGCATAGTTGAAGATGACGTTGGTGCCGCACCACTGCTGGAACACGGCGATGAAGATGCCGAGGAGGAGGATGCCGCCATAGCCCGCCAGGCGCTTGCCGCCATCACGGACCCCGCTTCCCTCCGCTGGCGCCGGCGAGGCCTTCGTGCCTCTCATGGCAAGCCACCTGGGGCTCTCGGGGATGAAGAAGCTGAGCACGAGGAAGCACGCTGCCGGAAGCATTGGCACCCAGAACATCCAGCGCCAGGCCATCCGCCCGTTCCACGTCTGGGCAATCTCCGCCGTGGTGATTCCAGCATTCATGGGCGGTGCTATGGGCCAGTGCACAATCTTCGCGGCGAGGATGCCGCCGACTATCATCAGCTGGTTCATCGACACCATGCGCCCGCGGATGCCGGCAGGGGCCACCTCGGCAATGTACATCGGCGAGAGCCCAGAGGCCAGGCCGATGCCCACGCCGCCGAAGAAGCGGGCAACCAGGAAGGTGGCGAAGGTGCTCACCGCGCCCGTGGCGAGGGCCGAGAGGAGGAAGACGACGGCGGAGAGCGTGAGCAGCTTCTTCCGCCCGATGCGGTCGGCCAGCCAGCCCACCGTCATGGCGCCCACCATGCACCCCACGAGGGCTATCGTCATGGCAAGCCCCTGGTCGCTGGCCGAGTCGGCAATATGGAAGTAGGCCTCATAGAACGGCTTGGCGCCGCCGATGACCACCCAGTCGTAGCCGAAGAGCAGGCCGCCGAAGGCTCCCACCAGGCAGATGAAGTAAGTGTAGGCTTTTGATTCCTTGTTCATAAGGCTTTTAGTTGGTTTGTTCCTTGTTTCCGGCTGCAAAATTACGGCAATTCTCCTTACGGCAAAATAGATTTTTTACAAGAGAAGATAGACAATATTACGATTTTGTTCGCATGCGCAGGAGCCTTGCCCAGAAAGAGGAACTGCGCTTAAAGCAGGAAGAACTGCGCCAAATGGCAGAGCCGCTAAAGATGGAAATCAAGAATATCAAAATCACCAGGAACGCACGACAAGCCATACTGGAGCGTGTTGACAGTATCGTCGAAGCCTGACCTGCACATGGAGCATGAAACCACATTGGCTGAACTTGAAGAGAAGAATTTGGCTGTTGAGATGTAAAACGCCAAGAACAAGAAAGCGCTGATGATGACTTCGGCTGAAAGAACTGGACCACGTCCGACCGACGCGACACAATGCAAACTCCCGGCGGTCATGCCCTCCGTCTGCACCTCGAAGGTGGAGACTCTAAGTTGATAACCGTCTCCTATGCCCACCATGAGATGTACCGCAAAGGTGAAATATCCCTTGAGCATCTAATCGCCCTCTATGCTACCCATGGGATAAATGTCGCCATGGCAAGGAAGCTTGACAGCATGAGTGGCAAGGAATTCCAATCAGCATTGGCAAGACTCGCCAATACGATGTTCCATGCACTGCCCACTATCCTCTACCCTGCTCTCACCGCCCATGTATCCGTCTCTCATGGTACCAACGGTTATGCTAATGTCCGTCACAAGAGCCGTGATGAAATCATGCTAGAATTGGCAGAACAAGGCTATAAAGTCAGTTACTAACAAATTGCGCAGTGTTCACCTTCCGCAACACTTTCGTTGGAATCGCATAAAGTTGTCTATATGGTGCCTGGGCGAAAGACTATTGCCTGAGCATCCTCATATTCAGCATCACAATCGAGTTCTCCGATGCGGTCAACGCCGCTGACCGCATCAAGTTCACATGGAAGTACGAGCGGCAGACACGCTTCCTGCCTATAACACACACCGGCGAGGTCTTTACCGAACAATATAACGACCCTTTCAACTAATGAATCGGATAAATATCACTACCACCAGCAAGTTCCTTTAGTCGACCGAATCTGTTGACATCACTTTGTGGACATGGCACGGGGAGATACAGCACTGGCACCGAAGTATATCACTCCGCTATGACTTCTATAATGGCTCGTAGCAGATGAAACTTTTAGACTCCAACCAAATCCGCCAGCTACGTGACGTATGTATTTTTGAAATAAACGGCATGGCAGTTTTTCTGTAAACGAAAAAAATATGGCAAAATGTTGGTTCGTATTGAAACTTTTATTATCTTTGCAAAGTTATTTATAGATGAAAATACCCCGAAGCAAAACGTAAATACAAATCATATATGAAAACAAAACTCATTTTATTTCTTACACTCTTATTTTCTATAAATATCAGTGCCCAAGAACAGACTGGATGGGAGATTGACCATCATGAAGGTGACGAACTGAGAAAGATTGAGGCTTATGATTCTTATATGTACACTGATGAGAACGATAATAGCTTCGTCTATTGGTCTAACTCTAAGGATAACTTTAGAATTATCTTGGGTCGTGGAATCTTTGACTTTGAGACTTCTGTATACGGAAGAAATGTCTATCGGAGAGTAAAAGATGTAACTATTGGTTATTATGACGAAAACGGTAATCTCGTAGATAAGGGGAAAACTGGCATGGACGTAAGTGATGGACAGGAAGGACAAGCATCTCACCCATACTTAAAAACTGGTAAAAAAGTAATCAAATATCTTGAACAGAACAAAGGTTATGTTAGAATTGTAGCACCTGTTTACGGCTCTAATATTTCTTTTGATATAAAAGTTCCATGTAGAAACTA
>CAZVWX010000013.1:0-12578 GCA_964631105.1 uncultured Prevotella sp.
GACCCTCGTGGCCACGGCCCCGCGACGGGGCCACGCCACACACGCGGCGGGGCGGCTCGCGAGCCGTCCCGCCCGATGTGTGTCATGAAGACAACCCACACACGACATGATGACCCACCGACCCATGACCACCGCCACCGCCTGCCGGGCGACCTTCCCCCTTGTGGGAGGCACGCCGGCATGGCGCCGCCCCGCGCTCCTGCTGCTTGCGCTCGCCGTTTGCCTCTGCGTGCGGGCCCAGATGGCCGACCCCGTGAAGTTCACCACGCATCTGAAAACCGACGGCTCGGCACACGCCGAAATCGTCTTCACCGGAAAGATAGACCCCGGATGGCACGTCTACTCCTCCGCCCTGGGCGACAACGGCCCCGTGTCGGCCTCGTTCGGCGCCGACGCGCTGGAGGGCGCCGAGACCGACGGCCCGCTCAAGGCCGTGGGGCGTGAGAAGTCGAGCTTCGACAAGCTCTTCGGCATGACGCTCCGCTTCTTCGAGGGAAGCGTGGAGTTTGTGCAGCCCATCCGCTTCACCGCCCCCCGCTACCGCATCAAGGCCTATCTGGAATATGGGGCCTGCAACGACCAGACCTGCCTGCCTCCCACGCAGGTGGACTTCTCGGCGGCCGGAAGGGCTCCCGCCGTGGCTCCGCCCAAGGCCGCGAAGCCAGCTCCGGGCGACACCGGCGGCAGTCGGGAGGATGCCAGGGGAGACGCGGCTCTGACAGCCAAGGCCGACTCGCCGGAGGCTCCTCCGCCCACGCCCGACACGACGACGGCCAGCCAAGCCGCCGGAGAGCCGGACTTGTGGGTTCCGGTGACCGCCGAGATGGGGCGCATGGGCGGCGAGGCCGCCGAGGTGGCTTCGCGCCCCTTGGGCTACATTCTGCTCATGGGTTTCGTGGGCGGCCTACTGGCCATGGTGATGCCCTGCATCTGGCCCATCATACCCATGACGGTGAGCTTCTTCCTCAAGCGGGCGCGCGACGACCGGCGCAGGGGCGTGCGCGACGCGGGACTCTACGGGCTCTCCATCGTGGCCATCTATCTGGCCATGGGCATCGGCGTGACGGCCCTTTTCGGCCCCAGCACGCTCAACGCTCTGTCCACCAACGCCGTGTTCAACATGGCGCTCTTCCTGCTTCTGGTGGCCTTCGCGCTCAGCTTCTTCGGCTGGTTCGAGATTCGCCTGCCACAGCGGTGGGCCAACGGCGTGGACAGCAGGGCCTCGCGTACGTCGGGCGCACTCTCCATCTTCCTCATGGCCTTCACGCTCGTACTGGTCAGCTTCTCGTGCACGGCACCCATCATCGGTCTGCTCCTGGCCGAGACCGTCACGTCGGGGCGGTGGCTCGCCCCCGCCGTGGGCATGCTCGGCTTCGCCCTGGCCCTGGCCGTTCCGTTCACGCTCTTCGCCCTCTTCCCCACACTGATGAAGAAGAGCCCGCGCGGCGGCGCATGGATGAACCAGGTGAAGGTGGTGCTCGGATTCGTCGAGCTGGCCTTCTCGCTGAAGTTCTTCTCCGTGGCCGACATGGCCTACGGGTGGCACCTGCTCGACCGCGAGGTGTTCCTCTCGCTGTGGATTGTCATCTTCTTCGCCATGGGATGCTACCTCGTGGGCTGGCTCCGCTTTCCAGCCGACGACGCTGAAGCGGCGCCGCGCCGGGCCATGCCCGTTCCGGCCATTGTGTTGGGTCTGGCGTCGATGGCCTTCGCCGTCTACATGCTGCCTGGCCTGTGGGGTGCGCCGTGCAAGGCGGTGAGCGCCTTCGCCCCACCCATGAGCACGCAGGATTTCCGCCTGGGTGGCGGCGAGGTGGAGGCACGCTTCAGCGACTACGACGAGGCGATGGCGGCGGCGCGGCGCGAGGGCAAGCCCGTGCTCATCGACTTCACCGGCTTCGGATGCGTGAACTGCCGGAAGATGGAGGCCGCCGTGTGGAGCGACGCCGCCGTGGCACGAATCTTGCAGGACGACTATGTGCTGGTGTCGCTCTTCGTCGACGACAAGACACCCCTGCCCGAGCCCGTCGAGGTGACGGTGGGGACGCGCAGGCGCACCCTGCGCACCGTGGGCGACAAGTGGAGCTATCTGCAAACCCACAAGTTCGGGGCCAACACACAGCCGTTCTATGTGGCCGTCGACGCTGTAGGGCGCCCGCTGGCCGCACCCTACAGCTACGACGAGAGCGTGGACAACTATATTGCCTTCCTCAAACGGGGACTGAAAACATTTAAAGAAAGGAATGAGAAGAAATGAAAATCATACAGCCATCTTATGAAATCTGGCCCCAGGAGGAGGGCGTCGACGGCATCTACAGGCAGGTGGAGCGCGTAGGGCGCGTGTGCTACAAGAGCGAGGACCACGTCACCGCCGACTCGGCGCGCCCGTTCGTGGGGCGCCTCATCGCCAACGAGCACTTCGCCATGCTCGAGCACGCGTCGGTGTGGCTTGCCGCGCCCGCCGGCGAGCTGGACTTCTACCGCCACAACCGCTTCTCTCGCTTCGCCTCGCAGGGCGGAACTGACTATGTGTCGACCAACTTCCGCGTGGTGGCCGAAGGCCGTCGCGAGGCCGACCTCAAGCGGTTTCTGAGCCCGTGCCTGCCCCAGCACGAGCGCCGGGTGACCGTGCACTTCACCACGCAGATTGCCACCACGCGCGAGTTCAACCGCCACCGCGTCAACTCCATGGCCGAGCAGAGCACGCGCTACTGCAACTACAGCAAGAACAAGTTCGGCGGCGAAATCAGCGTGAACCGCCCAGAGTGGGTGGCCGCCGAGCCCGGCGGCGACACCACGGAGCAGGGAGCCGGCACCCTGGCCGACCTGGTGAAGGCGCTGGCGCAGGGAGCCGACAAGTGGTGGGGCAAGCTGGACAACTGGCTCTTCGCCAACCTGGCCGCCGAGCGGGCCTACATGAACCTCATCCGCCTGGGGTGCAAGCCCCAGGAGGCGCGCGCCATACTGCCCCTGGACACAAATACCGAACTGGTGCACACGGCGTTCGTGGACGACTGGAAGCACTTCTTCGACCTGAGGGCCCTGGGCACCACCGGCGCCCCCCACCCCGACGCCAAGGCCCTGGCCGAGCCGCTCCGCCGCGACTTCGTCCGGCGGGGGTGGATTGCGGACGAATGACCCGCGCCGTCCGGGAACGCACCGGAGGCGCGGAAGCGAGCATATAGTTTTGAAAACGAAAGGAGACTCTTGCTTATGAACGACGGACAACTTGCCTTCACTCCCGACGAGGAGCGCGAGGCCGTAACGATACTCCAACACCTGCGCGACGCCATCGGCGACACGTTCACGCCCGACGACATCGAGCGGGTGAGGCAGACCGTAGCCCGCTCGATGTCGACGGGGAAAATCCACCGCGACGTGTTCGGGCTGAATCCCATCCTGCGGGCCTTGCAGACGGCGCAAATCGCGGTCGACGAAATCGGGCTCAAGCGCGACGGCACCATCGCCATCCTGCTCTACGCCACCCAGCCCAACGACGAAATCGACAACGACGCCATCGCCGCACAGTTCGGCGACAGCGTGGCCCACATCGTGCGCGGACTGGTGCGCATCGACGACCTGTACAAGAAGAATCCCGTCATCGAGAGCGAGAACTTCCGCAACCTGCTCATCTCCTTCTCGGAGGACATGAGGGTGATTCTCATCATGATTGCCGACCGGGTGAACGTGATGAGGCAAATCAGGGACACGGCCGCCGTCGACGCCAGGCAGGAGGTGAGCGAGGAGGCCAGCTACCTCTACGCGCCCCTGGCCCACAAGCTCGGGCTCTACAAGCTGAAGAGCGAGCTCGAGGACTTGTCGCTGAAGTATCTGGAGCACGACGCCTACTACATGATCAAGGAGAAGCTCAACGCCACCAAGGCGGCCCGCGACGCCTACATAGAGCGGTTCATCGGGCCGGTGAGGCAGCGCCTGGAGCAGGCCGGGCTGAAGTTCCACATCAAGGGGCGCACGAAGAGCATCCACTCCATCTGGCAGAAGATGAAGAAGCAGAAGTGCGGCTTCGAGGGCATCTACGACCTCTTCGCCATCCGCATCATCCTCGACTCGCCCCTCGACAAGGAGAAGATGCAGTGCTGGCAGGTCTATTCCATCGTCACCGACATGTACCAGCCCAACCCGAAGCGGTTGCGCGACTGGCTCTCCGTGCCCAAGTCGAACGGCTACGAGAGCCTGCACATCACCGTGCTCGGCCCCGAGAACAAATGGGTGGAGGTGCAGATACGCACGGAGCGCATGGACGAGATTGCCGAGCACGGGCTGGCCGCGCACTGGCGCTACAAGGGCATCAAGAGCGAGGGGGGCATCGACGAGTGGCTGGCCAACATCCGCTCGGCCCTGGAGAGCAACGACGACCTGCAGCTCATGGACCAGTTCAAGCTGGACCTCTACGAGGACGAGGTGTATGTCTTCACGCCCAAGGGCGACCTGCTGAAATTCCCCAAGGGGGCCACCATCCTCGACTTCGCCTACCACATCCACTCCCACATCGGCGACACATGCGTGGGCGGGCGCATCAACGGCAAGGCCGTGTCGTTCCGGCAGCGGCTCCACTCGGGCGACCAGGTGGAGGTGCTCACGCAGAGCAACCAGCGGCCCAAGCGCGAATGGCTCGACATAGTGAAGACGTCGAAGGCCAAGGCCAAAATCCGGCTCTCGCTCAAGGAGACGCAACAGAAGGAGGGGCGGCTGGCACGCGAGCTGCTGGAGCGCCGGTTCAAGAACCGCAAGGTGGACATGGACGAGGCGTTCATGGCCCACACCATCTGCAAGATGGGCTACAAGGAGGCCTCGGAGTTCTACAAGGACATTGCCAACGGCAAGCTGGAGGTGAACGACGTCATCGACGAGTATGCCAAGGTGCGCGACCACGAGCTCAACCTGGAGCCCGCCAAGCCCGCCGAGAGCGCCGGCAACTTCGAATATGAGAACCCCAACGAGGAGCTGGCCCGCCAGAGCGACGACGTGCTCACCATCGACCGCAACCTCAAGGGCATCGACTACCAGCTGGCCAAGTGCTGCCGGCCCATCTACGGCGACCCCATCTTCGGCTTCGTCACCGTGAACGGCGGCATCAAGATACACCGCCGCGACTGCCCCAACGCCGCCGAGCTGCGCCGCCGCTACGGCTACCGCATCGTGAAGGCACGCTGGAGCGGCAAGGGCACGTCGCAGTATGCCATCACGCTGCGCATCGTGGGCAACGACGACATTGGCATCGTGAGCAACATCACCAACATCATCGCCAAGGAGGACAAGCTCACCATGCGCTCCATCAACGTCGACAGCCACGACGGGCTCTTCTCGGGAAACATCGAGGTGCTGGTGGAAGACGCCGGAAAGACCGAGGCCCTGGTGAAGAAACTGCGCACGGTGAAGGGCGTGAGGCAAGTGATGAGGCTGTAGGGCAATAAAACGGATGTTCGCGCGTTTATATCGATGATGAAGAAGATTCTCTTGACTCTCATGGCCCTCGCGGCCGCCGCCACCCTGCGGGCGCAATCGTTCACGCTGCAGGGGAAGGTGGTCGACACCGACATGAACCCCGTGGAGCTGGCCACCGTGGCCGTGGCCAAGCAGGGCAAGGTGGCGCTGACGTCGCTCAAGGGCGAGTTCCAGCTCACGCTGCAGTCGGCCGACTCGGTGGTGGTGCGCTTCTCCATGGTGGGCTACAAGCCCAAGACGCGCGTCCTGCGCCACCCACGGGGCAAGCAGACGCTGCAGGTGGTGCTCTACCCGTCGGACCAGACGCTGGCCGAAGTGGAGGTGCAGGGACAGAAAATCCAGACCGGGCAGACACAGGACTTGAAGAAGGAGGACATGCAGCTCGCGCCCTCGGCGTCGGGCAACGCCGTCGAGGCCCTGGTGCAGCAGCAGGCGGGCGTGTCGACCCACAGCGAGCTGTCGTCGCAATACAACGTGCGGGGAGGGGCCTTCGACGAGAACTCCGTATATATAAATAATGTGGAGGTGTTCCGCCCCTTCCTGGTGCGCTCGGGCCAGCAGGAGGGACTGTCGGTCATCAACCCCTACATGGTGGACCGCATCGGCTTCTCCACCGGCGGCTTCGAGGCCAAGTATGGCGACAAGATGAGTTCGGCACTCGACATCACCTACAAGCAGCTCAAGCCCGCGGGGCAGCGCAAGTCCGTCGTCGAGGGCACCGTGGCCGCCAGCCTGCTCGGGGCCGACGCCTACCTGGGCGTGGCCACGAAGAAGTTCTCGTGGCTCAACAGCGTGCGCTACAAGACCAACCGATACCTGCTGGGCTCGCTGGAGACGCACGGCGAATACAAGCCCAACTTCCTCGACTACCAGACCTATCTCACCTACACGCCCGACGAGCGGTGGAAGATTGACGTGATAGGCAACATCTCGGACAACCACTACAACTTCACTCCCGAGGACCGCGAGACCTCATTCGGCACGCTGGAGAACGTGAAGAGCTTCCGCGTCTACTTCGACGGGCACGAGAAGGACCGCTTCATCACCTACTTCGGCACGGTGGGCATCACCCGCAACGTGACCAAGCAGACCCACCTGTCGCTCATCGGGAGCGGATTCTACAGCAAGGAGCGTGAGAAATACGACATCCAGGGGCAGTACTGGCTCGACCAGACCGAGACATCGGAGAACCTCGGCGTGGGCACCTACTTCGAGCACGCCCGCAACTTCCTCAAGGCCCACGTGCTCAGCGCCAAGCTCATGCTCACCCACAAGGGCCGGCGCCACGAGAGCGAGGTAGGCCTGACGCTGAAGAAGGAGCGCATCGTGGAGAACTCGACGGAGTACGAGATGCGCGACTCGGCCGGCTACAGCGTGCCCCACACGGGCAGCGACCTGATGATGGTGTACTCGCTCCGCGCCCGCAACACGCTCGACGCCAACCGCAGCGAGGCCTACGCGCAGGACACCTACCGGTTCACCTCGGCCGGCGGGCACACCCACTTCACGCTGAACTACGGCCTCCGCATGAGCCACTGGAACTTCAACCGCGAGACCATCGTCAGCCCGCGGGTGTCGCTCGGCGTCATTCCGCCCTACAGCGAGAACACCACCTTCCGCCTGGCCGCCGGACTGTATTACCAGTCGCCCTTCTTCAAGGAGCTGCGCGACACATCGCTCGTCGACGGCGTGACCTATGCCACGCTCAACAACAAAATCAAGAGCCAGCGCAGCATCCACTTCATCGCCGGCTACGACTACCGCTTCCGCATGAACAACCGCCCGTTCCGATTCACGGCCGAGGCCTACTACAAGGCCCTGGGCAACCTCGTGCCCTACTCGGTGAACAACGTCAAGGTGGTCTACTATGGCAACAACGAGGCCAGCGGCCACGCCATGGGCCTCGACCTGAAGCTCTACGGCGAGTTCGTGCCCGGCGCCGACAGCTGGCTGACGCTCTCGCTGATGAACACCCGGATGAACCTGAACGGCAAGAGCATCCCCCTGCCCACCGACCAGCGCTACGCCCTGAACCTGAACTTCACCGACTACTTCCCCGGCACGACGCGCTGGCGCATGAACCTGAGGCTGGCCTACGCCGACGGCCTGCCCTTCTCGGCGCCACACCGCGAGCTGGAGACCAACACCTTCCGCGCCCCGGCCTACAAGCGGGCCGACATCGGCATGAGCTACCGCCTGCTCGACAACAGCAAGCGGGAGAAGAAGACACCCTTCAAGAACATCTGGCTCGGCGTGGACTGCCTCAACCTCTTCGGCATCGACAACGTGAACAGCTACTACTGGGTGACCGACGTCAGCAACCAGCAGTACGCCGTGCCCAACTATCTCACCGGACGGCAAATCAACGGGCGCGTGCTGATAGAGTTCTAAAAATCAGCCCGCCCCTTCGCCGGAATGAAATAAAATTCGTATCTTTGCACGGTTTTTGAAACATCAAGAAAACAAGATAACAGCAATGAGCAATCAAGTAGAGAAAATCAAAGAGCTGGTCGCCAAGCGCGAGCAGGCCCGCCTCGGCGGCGGCCAGAAGGCCATCGACAAGCAGCATGCACGCGGCAAGTACACGGCGCGTGAGCGCATCGACATGCTGGTGGACGAAGGAAGCTTCGAGGAGTACGACATGTTCAAGCTGCACCGGTGCCACAACTTCGGCATGGAGAAGAAGCAGTTCCCCGGCGACGGCGTCGTGGCCGGCTCGGCCACCATCGGCGGAAGGCTGGTCTACGTCTACGCCCAGGACTTCACCGTGAACGGCGGGTCGCTCTCGGAGACGATGAGCCAGAAAATTTGCAAGGTGATGGACATGGCCATGAAGATGGGGGCTCCCGTCATCGGCATCAACGACTCGGGCGGCGCGCGCATCCAGGAGGGCATCTCGGCCCTGGCCGGCTACGGCGAAATCTTCGAGCGCAACATCCTCGCCTCGGGCGTGGTGCCGCAAATCTCGGCCATCATGGGGCCGTGCGCCGGCGGAGCCGTCTACTCGCCGGCCCTGACAGACTTCATCGTGATGACCGAGGGCACGTCGTACATGTTCCTCACCGGGCCTAAGGTGGTGAAGACCGTCACGGGCGAGGACATCGACGCCGAGCACCTGGGCGGAGCCTCGGTGCACGCCAGCAAGAGCGGCGTGACCCACTTCACGGCCAAGACCGAGGAGGACGCCTTCGCCCTCATCAAGAAGCTGCTCTCCTACCTGCCGTCGAACAACACCGAGACGGCTCCGCGCGTGGCGTGCGACGACCCCGTCGACCGCAAGGACGACCTGCTGAACGAAATCATCCCCGACGACCCCAACCAGGCCTACGACATGTACCGCGTCATTGCCGCCGTCACCGACCATGGCGAGTTCTTCGAGGTGCAGCCCAAGTTTGCCAAGAACATCATCACCGGCTTCGCACGCTTTGGCGGCCAGAGCGTGGGCGTCGTGGCCAACCAGCCGTCGGCCTATGCCGGCGTGCTCGACGTGAACGCCTCGCGCAAGGGGGCGCGCTTCGTGCGCTTCTGCGACGCCTTCAACATTCCCATCGTCTCGCTCGTCGACGTGCCGGGATTCCTCCCGGGCACGGGGCAGGAGTACAACGCCGTCATCCAGCACGGCGCACAGCTGCTCTACGCCTACGGCGAGGCCACGGTGCCCAAGATTACCATCACCCTGCGCAAGAGCTACGGCGGAAGCCACATCGTCATGGGATGCAAGCAGCTGCGGGCCGACCTGAACTTCGCATGGCCGTCGGCCGAAATCGCCGTCATGGGCGCCAGCGGGGCCGTGGCCATCCTCTGCGGCAAGGAGGCCAAGAAGGTGAAGGAGGAAGGCGGCGACGTGAAGCAGTTCCTCGCCGAGAAGGAGGAGGAGTACACCGAGACCTTCGCCAACCCCTACCAGGCGGCGCAGTTCGGATACATCGACGACGTCATCGAGCCGCGCAACACGCGCTTCCGCATCTGCCGCGGACTGGCCCAGCTGGCCACCAAGCGGCAGACCATACCCGCCAAGAAGCATGCCTGCATGCCGATGTAAAGACCCAATTGTGCGACCAACTGAAACAAACGGAGATACCAGTTATGGACAAGAACGTATTTGCAGCCGTCGCCATGGCGCTGTATGAGTTTGAGGGCAACAATGTGCACGACGCCGAGCCTGGCGTCATCACCATCAAGCACCGCCACACGCTGTGGAACGCCAAACCATTCCAATTTACAAAGAAACCGTAGGATGAAAGAGTTTAAGTATACCATCGATGGCAAGGAATACCAGGTGACCATCGGCGAGATTGACGAGAACAATGTGGCCGCCGTGACCGTGAACGGCGACGAGTACAAGGTGCAGCTTGAGAAGCCCGAGGAGCCCAAGAAGGAGAAGCCCGTGCTGGGCAAGCCCGTGGCCGAGGCCGACAGCCAGGAGGCCGCCCCCGCGGCCGCCGTGAACGCGGCAGGCGCCGTGAAGGCTCCCCTGCCCGGCACCATCACCGGCATCAGCGTGGAGGTGGGCCAGGAGGTGAAGGCCGGCGACACGCTCGTGGTGCTCGAGGCCATGAAGATGGCCAACAACATCGAGGCCGAAAAGGACGGCAAGGTCACCGCCATCTGCGTGAAGGTGGGCCAGGCCGTCATGGAGGAAGACCCTCTCGTGGTGATAGAATAAGCTCCCCCGAGAATCTTCTCGTGGCAATCGGGCGGGCTTTCTAAAGGGAAAGAGGGCACGCCAAAAATTTCGCCGCCCTTCTTTCGGGGGCTCTCATTGCAGCGGCGCGTATGCTGCAAATGATGTCAAGCGAACGCCTCACACGTGTGAAGCGTTCGCTTGACACGTGTAAAGCATCCGCTTCACACGTATGAAACGTCCGCTTGACACCAAACGGCGAACCTTGAAAAGAGAGAGAACACCCTCTTCCCCCTTCTCCTCCCGCCCTTGGGGCAGCGCCTAGAGGCGGTTGCCCTCCTTGGGGAACACGATGGTGGGCTTGAAGCGGCGCGCCTCGTCGAAGTCCATCAGCGCATAGGCGATGATGATGACCGTGTCGCCCACCTGCACCTTGCGCGCCGCGGCTCCGTTCAGGCAGATGCACCCCGACCCGCGCTCACCCCGGATGATGTAGGTCTCGAAGCGTTCGCCGTTGTTGTTGTCGACGATTTGCACCTTCTCGCCCGCTATCAAGTTGGCGGCATCCATCAAGTCCTCGTCGATGGTGATGCTGCCCATGTAGTTCAGGTTGGCCTCGGTCACCCTGACGCAGTGCAGCTTGCTTTTCAGAACTTCGATTTGCATGGCTTTCCTTATGCTTTTCCTTCCTTGTACTTGATGTGGTCGATGAGCCGGATGGGGGTCTTCCCGCAATACACGGTGATGCACCCCACCACGTAGTCGCTCTCGCCCCAGTCCTTCACGGGTAGCAGCGTGTTGCCGTCTACAATCTCGAAGTACTCCACCTCAAGGCCGTCCACGGCGTTCACGTCGGCCACCACCTTGTCGTGGGTCTCCTCCACGGAGTGCGCCTGGGCATACTCCACGCTCTCCCTCAGTGCCTGGTAGATGCGCGGGGCCACGGCCCGCTCCCCGGGCTTGAGCAGCGAGTTGCGGCTGCTCATGGCCAGGCCGTCCTTCTCGCGCACGATGGGGCACTCCACAATCTGCAGCCTCCCCTCCATGCCGATATACTTCACGAGGCGCTTCACCACGGCAATCTGCTGCCAGTCCTTCTCGCCGAAGTAGGCGCGGTCGGGCTTGACGATGTAGAACAGCCGGCTCACCACCTGGCACACGCCGTTGAAGTGGCCCGGGCGGCGCGCCCCCTCCATCACGTCGGTGACGGGCGGGAAGCTGAAGCGGCGCGTGTCGGGAGTGGGGTACATCTCCTTCACCGACGGCGCGAAGCAATAGTCGGCGCCGCAGGCCTCCAGCAGCCTGCAGTCGGCCTCCAGGTCGCGGGGGTAGCGCTCCAAGTCGCCCTTGTCGTTGAATTGCGTGGGGTTGAGGAACACCGACACCACCGTGACATCGTTCTCCTCCACGCTGCGCCTCACCAGCGACGCGTGCCCCTCGTGCAGGGCGCCCATCGTCGGCACGAGGCCAATCGTCTTGCCTTCTTTCTTCACAACGAAGAGCTCGTTCTGAAGGTCAACAATCTTCTTAACTACTTTCATCATGATGCAATATAAAAACGCCGGCGGACCGCCTCTCGGGCTCCCGGCGGCTTTCGGGGTGCAAAATAACTACTTTTTTCTTAAATAACGAAGAATTTGCTTAAAAAAAGTGCCCACGGGGGCGACGTTTTGCGGGTTTCAACCGAAAAAGTGATGGAAAGTGAACTTTTTTTCGTACCTTTGCACATGAGTAAACAGAAAGCAGATTATGGCAAAGAAAATACTCTTCATCAACCAGGAGATTTCCCCCTATGTCCCCGAAAGCGAAATGTCGGTCCTGGGCTGCAGGCTCCCCCAGCGCATGCAGGAGAAAGGGTTCGAAATCCGCACCTTCATGCCCAAGTGGGGCAACATCAACGAGCGGCGGGGCCAGCTGCACGAGGTCATCCGCCTCACGGGCATGAACCTCATCCTCAACGACACTGACCACCCGCTCATTATCAAGGTGGCCTCCATACCCACCTCCCGCCTGCAGGTTTACTTCATCGACAACGACGACTACTTCCAGAAACGGCAGATGGCCACCGACGAGAAGACCGGCGAGGAATACCCCGACAACGGCGAGCGCGCAGTCTTCTTCGCACGCGGCGTCCTCGAGACGGTGAAGAAGCTGCGCTGGGCCCCCGACATCATCGTCTGCCAGGGATGGATGAGCGGCGTGGTGCCCTTCTATGTGAAGAAGGCCTACAACGAGGAGCCGTCGTTTGCCAACTCCAAAGTCATCACCTCGCTCTTCACCAACAGCCTCAAGGGCGACTTCGGCGACAACTTCAAGCAGTGTGTCGACTTCCGCGAGGCCAAGGCCACGCTGCTCGACGGCTACAGCGACAAGTTCGGATTCACCGAGCTTGCCAAGATGGCCATCGACTTCAGCGACGGCGTCGTCGAGGCCGGGCACGAGGTGAACGCCGGACTGCTGCAATACGCGCAGGACAAGGGAATGCCCA
>CAZVWX010000014.1:0-12528 GCA_964631105.1 uncultured Prevotella sp.
CATACAAAGCGCCATCGACGCAGTGGCGGCAAACAGCGACGGCGGCGTGGTCGTCATCCCCGAGGGCACGTGGCTGAGCTCGGGCACCATCGAGCTGAAGTCGCACACCATCCTCCATCTGGCCAAGGGAGCCACGCTGAAGCTGATGAAGCTGGGCGAACTGCCCGACAATGCGGGTGAGACGGATTACCCATCGAAAACCTCGAAACATACCTACAACCTTTTCATCGGGGTTACAAAAAACAATGTTTCTGATGTGATTATCGAAGGCGAGGACTCCACGTCCATCATCGACGGACAAGGAGCCGACTGGTGGCCGCTGAGAGAAAAAAATGGATCGACTTGGTTTCAGGACTCTTTAGGCCGTCCCGGGATGATCAGATTTGAAAAGGGAACGCGCACACTGGTGAAAAACCTCAAAATCATCAATGCGCCGGGAACCAATCTGGCTTTGGGCAGGAGTAGCAACGGAAGCCACATGACCGTGCACGACATCTGGATTCGCGAGCCGGCCTCGGAGACGGCTCATTTGGACTATTATTGGACGGGCTGGGGAACAAAAACCATCTCGCACAACACCGACGGCATACCCGTGTGGTGTCCCTATGTGAACATCTACAACTGCGACATCCGGAATGGCGACGACAATGTGGTGATTGACTCCAACGGGCAATACGTACACATCTGGGACTGCACGTTCGGCACAGGGCACGGGGCCTCCATGGGCAGCTACACGTCTAATGTGCATGACATCCTTTGGGAGAACATCAAACTCCAGCATACCACGGCGGGCATACGACTGAAAACACAGCGTGGGCGAAGCGGCGATGTTTATAACATTATCTATAGAGACATCACCATGGACGATGTGGAAAGCCCCATCAGCATAGACTCCTATTATAGTGGCAAGCCATCTACGCCCTCTGCGGCTACAACCTCGGACAGCATAGGAACAACGCCTAATTTCCGTGACATTCTGATTCAGAACGTTACGGCGACGAATGGCACTAACAATGCGATTTACCTTTATGGACTGCCCGAAAGCTACATCCAGAATGTCACCTTCGACAACGTGAACGTCACTTCCTCCAAAGGCATGTTCATGACCTATTGCCGCGGCATCAAGTTCGTCAACGGCTGCAAGATTTCGCCTGCCTCGTTCGCAACGCAGTACGAAGCTACCACACACGGCAACTATTCCGGGACGTATGCGAACGCGACTGTTACCTTGGGAGATGAGCTGATAACGCTGAATACCGACAGCTATACAGGTGAGAGTAATGCAGCATCACCATGGACATTTTATAAGGATAAGTCTACAAGCAACCCCCAATATCAGGTAACCAATGAAAGTGGTAATAAATATGGTTCTGAAAGCGGGACGACATATGTCAAGTATTCCGCTAAACAATTTAAGATAGTTCCCCCTTCGGGTGTAGAGGTAGCAGGAATGAAGATTACTGGTTATGACAAATATAACACAGGAGACTCCTATATTTCAGAACTGAATGGAACAACATATTCTAGTTATGACGCTTCGCTTTACCAATTCCCTATGAAAACCAACCCTACTTCTGGTGATACAAGTGGTGATGCGCAAGAAATGACATATACCATTACCTTCAGCAGCGTGAAAACCAATTCTGACCCCATTTCTTTCACTATTAGAGGTAAGCAGGTGGCTTTGGCAATCACGCTGTATGCTCTTGACACATCAACATCGGATGATGATGCGACAACATCAACTGTAACATTGTCGAGCTCGACAAATACAGGGACGAATGATGGTGGCACATGGAATTTCAATGATGGCTACGTGGTTACAAATTCCAAAAGTAGCAACTATTCTGCTGTCAGCAAGTCGGAATATATTAAGTATTCCGGAGGAGGCAGGGTGTATACGATTACGGCTCCAACGGGCTCGAAGATTACAGAGGTTGTACTCAAAGGATTTAACAACTACACATCAACTGCTACAGACGGAAATGGTACATTAAGAGGAGGTGTCTACTTGGCTGATTTTAACGGAACGACAAAAGGAACGGCCTTTGTTGATGGCACTGGCACGTATGACTTCCCTTACAAGGTTGCAGAAGGAACGCAAGAAGTGAAAACATTTACTTTTACATCCTCTGACTTCACACCGGCAAATTCTGTAACATTCACACTCGGTGGAAATCAAGCCGATTTAATCATTACCCTTACAGTAGAGTCGTCGAGCTCCAGCACCACTCCCGAGGCCGTCTACCTCTCCGACCGCTCCACCAAGAGCAACCAGGTGGCGGTGAACCCGGCGGACGTGACGCTGCTGGGCCGCACATTCGTGAGCACGAGCTGGAACACCATCTGCCTGCCCTTCGACGTGTCGGCCTCCGACCTGGCGACCTATTTCGGCACGGGAACACAACTGGCAGAGTTCGACCAGACCGCCACGAAGACGGATGCGCTCTACTTCAACACCACAACCGGGGGCATCGAGGCGGGCGTGCCCTACCTCATCAAGCCGGGACAGAAGAACACGGACGACATCGTGTTCGAATCGGTGAACCTCACCACGACGGAGGCACAGACCCTGAAGAACTCGTCAACGGGCTACAGCTTCGTGGGCACCTACCTCTCCACGGCCCTTCCCACCGACGGCACGGGCTGGTTCCTGGTGTCGGGCAACAAGCTGCGCCTGGCCACGACGACGAACAACGTGATGCGCGGCTACCGCTGCTATGTGCTCTCGCCGTCGGGCTCGACCGCCAAGGTGGCGCGCTTCGTGGTGGAGGAGCCCGCGGCCACGGGCATCACAAGCGTGGCCACGACGGCCAGCGCAACGGCCGCAGCATGGTACACACTCAGCGGACAGCGCGTCGACAGGGCGCACCTGGGGCGCGGCGTCTATATCCACGGTGGAAAGAAAGTCGTCATCAGATAAACTTGAACAGCGATGAAAACAATCTACACAAAACCGCAAACACAAAAGATAGTCCTGCCCGGCGAAGACACAATGGCCGTCGTGCGCGTCTCGACTTGCGACACTGACTGCCCGAAGGAAGCCAGCTGCCCCGACGAGAACGGGGCCTTGGGCAAGGAGGCCACGCCGGGCGGCGGCCTGCCGTCCTATTCGGTGTGGTCGGCCTGGGACGACCCCGACCCCGCGGCGGCGGCGAAGGACAGCATCTGACGGCCCCCGCACGCATCGCATCGCATTTCCCCCGCACCGGCGCATCCCCCATGCACCCGGCGCGGGGGAAATGTTTTCCAGCCCCCGCAGTGGAAGCACAGCCCCGGCGGGGCTGTGCTGCTGCCTGTGGGGGCGGGCGGTGACACCATCGGGCGTGCGGGCCGGCACAAGGCGCGGCCCCTGCACGTAGGCCCGCGCCCCGTCAGCCGATGCCCTTCTGCCAGCAGCGGCGGCGCTTGATGGTCTGGGGGTTGAGCACCTTCCACTGCGCTATCTCCTTGACGTTGTCCTCCAGCTGCGGTCCCGTCTCGGCGTATTGGAACCCCAGCTTCTGGTACACCGGGATGAGGTCGTCGAAGAAGAGCGCGTTCACCCCCTTGCCCTGGTAGTCGGGCCTGACGGCAATGAGCAGCATGTTCACCGTGGGCTCGCGTCGCCACTTCAGGGCCCGCAGCAGCCACCACCAGCCCAGAGGCAGCAGCCGTCCGCCGCCGCGCTGCAGTGCCCGCGAGATGCTCGCCATGGTCACCGCCACGCCCACGGGGTCGCCGGCCTCGTTCTCCACCACCGACATCATGCGGAAGTCGACCAGCGGGACGTAGCTGTGGCAGAAGTCTTCGGCCTGCCGGTCGGTGAGGCCTGCGAAGCCGAAGAGCGGCGCGTAGGCCTCGTTGAGCAGGTGGAAGATGCGCAGTCCGTAGCCGCCATATATCTCCCGGGGCGTGGGGCGGCGCTTGTGCAGGTGGTAGCGGCTCCTCACCAGCCCGGCCACCCGCGTGAAGCGCTCCGGCGTGTCGGGCGGCACGGCCACGCGAATCTGCACCCAGTCGGCGGCCTTGGCGAATCCCATGCGCTCCATGTGCGCCGGGTAGTAGGGGTAGTTGTAGAGTTCGGTCATCGCCCCGAGGCAGTCGTAGTCGCTCATGAGCATGCCCTCCTTGTCGAAGTCGGTGATGCCCAGCGGCCCCTGCATGGTGTCCATGCCCTGGCTGCGCCCCCACTCGGCCACGGCGTCGAGGAGAGCCTTGGACACCTCGCCGTCGTCGATGAAGTCGAACATGCCGAAGCGCACCACGCGCGTGTTCCACTTCTCGTTGGCGTGGGGGTTGATGATGCCGCAGACGCGCCCCACCGGCACGCCGTCGCGGTAGGCCACGAGCGGCTTCAGGCGCGTGAAGGCCAGCGCGGCGTTCTTCTTCGGGTTGAAGTCGTCGCGCAGGGTCACCAGCAGGTCGGGCACGTATTGCGGGCAGCCGCGGTAGAGGCGGTTGCCGAAGGTGAGGAAGTGCCGCATGGTGCGGCGGTCCGTGGCTTCTCTGATTTCAATGTTTCCAGTCATAATCATCTTGTTGGGCTTATTAGGCCTAGTAGGCTCATTAGGTCTATTGGGCTTATTAGGCCTAGTAGGCTTAATAGGCCTAGTAGGCCTAGTAGGCTCATTAGGCCTATTAGGCTCATTAGGCTTATTGGGCTAATCAGGCTTCTTTTCCAGCTTCTGGGCCAGGAAGCGGCCCGTGTAGCTCTCCTTGCAGCGTGCGACGTCCTCGGGCGTGCCCTGGCAGACCACGCCGCCGCCGCGGTCGCCCCCCTCGGGTCCCAGGTCGACGATGTAGTCGGCGCACTTCGCCACCTCCAGGTTGTGCTCGATGATGACCACGGAGTGGCCGCGGCTGATGAGCGCGTCCATGGCGGCGAGCAGGCGGCGGATGTCGTGGAAGTGGAGCCCCGTGGTGGGCTCGTCGAAGATGAACAGCGTGGGCTGCTGCTGCTCCATGCCGATGAAGTAGGCCAGCTTCACCCGCTGGTTCTCGCCCCCCGAGAGCGTCGACGAGCTCTGGCCCAGCTTGATGTATCCCAGTCCCACATCCTCCAGCGGCTTCAGCCGGCTGACGATGGTCTTCTGCCCGTATTCGCCGAAGAAGGCGATGGCCTCGCTCACCGTCATGTCGAGCACGTCGCTGATGTTCTTGTCGTGGAACCTCACCTCGAGCACGTCGTGCTTGAAGCGTTTGCCGTGGCACGACTGGCACTCCAGCACCAGGTCGGCCATGAACTGCATCTCCACGGTGATGACCCCCGCGCCCTTGCACTCCTCGCATCGTCCGCCGTCGGCGTTGAAGCTGAAGTATTGCGGCGTGAATCCCATCTGCTTGGCCAGGGGCTGGTCGGCGAAGAGCGTGCGGATGGCGTCGTAGGCCTTGACGTAGGTGGCCGGGTTGGAGCGCGTCGACTTGCCGATGGGATTCTGGTCGACAAACTCCACGTGGCTCACCTCGCGCCAGTCGCCCTCCAGGGCGCGGTGCTCGCCCGGTGCGTCGGCCACCTCGCCGAGGAGCCTCTTCAGCGCGGGATAGAGTATGCCCTTGACGAGCGACGACTTGCCCGAGCCCGACACGCCCGTGACGACCGTCATCACGTTGAGCGGGATGGTGACGTCGATGCCCCGCAGGTTGTTCATCCGCGCCCCGCGGATGGTGATGCTGCGGTTCCACTGGCGGCGGCTCTTGGGCACGTCGATGGTCTCGGCCCCGGTGAGATAGCGGATGGTGTACGACCGCGGGTAGGCCTCCAGCAGCTTGCGGCACGCCTCGGCCCGCGTGCCGTCGGCGGGCAGGTGTGGCGGCGGCCCCTGGAAGACCACCTCGCCCCCGAGCCGTCCCGCCTTCGGCCCGATGTCGATGATTTCGTCGGCGGCGAGCATCATCTCCTCGTCGTGCTCCACCACCACCACCGTGTTGCCCAGCTGCTGCAGCTCGCGCAGCACGCCGATGAGGCGTGCCGTGTCGCGTGCGTGGAGGCCGATGCTCGGCTCGTCGAGGATGTAGAGGCTCCCCACGAGGCTGCTGCCCAGCGATGTGGACAGGCTCACGCGCTGGCTCTCGCCCCCCGAGAGCGTGTTCGACGGGCGGTTGAGCGTGAGGTAGCCCAGCCCCACCTCGTCGAGGAACTGCAGGCGGTTTCTTATCTCCGTGAGCAGGCGGCGGGCCACCTCGGTGTCGTGTGGCGGCAGCGAGAGCCCGGCGAACCACTTGCGCAGCTCGCACACCGGCATCTGCACCAGGTCGGTGATGCTGCGGCCGGCAATCCTGACATAAGTGGCCTCCTTCTTCAGCCGCGTGCCGTGGCAGTCGGGGCACACCGTGCGGCCTCGGAAGCGGCTCATCATCACCCGGTACTGTATCTTGTACTGGTTCTCCCTCACCATCTGGAAGAAGGCGTCGATGCTCACCTGGTCGTGGATGTCGCGGCCCCGCTCCGAGGGCAGACCGTGCCAGAGCCACCCCTTCTCCTGCTGCGAGAGCTGGAAGTAGGGCTTGAAGATGGGGAAGTGGTCGGTGGCGGCGCGGCGGCAGAACTCGTCCTGCCACATCCGCATCTTCTCGCCGTGCCAGCACTGCACGCATCCGTCGTAGACGCTGAGCGTGGTGTCGGGCACCACCAGCTTCTCGTCGATGCCGATGATGGTGCCGAAGCCCTCGCAGGTGGGGCAGGCTCCGACGGGCGAGTTGAATGAGAACATGTTGTCGCCCGGCTCTTGGAACGTCATGCCGTCGGCCTCGAAGCGCGTGGAGAAGTCGTAGCTGATGCCCGAGGGCATGAAGAGCAGCCGGCAGGCCCCGTCGCCCTCGTAGAAGGCCGTCTCGGCCGAGTCGACGAGGCGCGCGATGTCGTCCTTGGCGGCAGACACCGACGCTCGGTCGACCACGAGGAAGAGCTTCTCCTCCCCCGCCGCCGGGGTGTCGGCGGGGGTGCCGGGCTTCACATCCTGTGCGCCGCCGGGGGCCTGGCCCGCGATGTAGTCGTCGATGCGCACGAAGCCGTCACCCGTCCACAGGCGGGAATAGCCCTCCTGCATGTACATCTCCAGCTGCTGCCGCAGGCTCCTGCCGCCGACGACGTGGCATGGGGCCAGCACGGCGAACTTCGTCCCCGGCGAGAACTGCTGCGTGCAGGCCACCACGTCCTCGGTGGTGTGGCGCTTCACCTCCTGTCCGCTCACGGGCGAGAAGGTGTGCCCCACGCGGGCGAAGAGCAGCCTCAGGTACTCGTAGATTTCGGTGGAGGTGCCCACGGTGCTGCGGGGGTTGCGCGCCACCACCCGCTGCTCGATGGCGATGGCCGGCGGCAGCCCCTTGATGAAGTCGCACTCGGGCTTGCTCATGCGTCCGAGGAACTGCCGCGCGTAGGCCGAGAGGCTCTCCACGTAGCGCCGTTGTCCCTCGGCATAGAGCGTGTCGAAGGCCAGCGACGACTTGCCCGAGCCCGACACGCCGGTGATGACCACCAGGCGGTCGCGCGGGATGCTGACGCTGATGTTCTTCAGGTTGTTCACCCGTGCGCCCCTCACCTCGATGCAGTTCTCCCTTTCCTTCATGTCGTTGCTTGTTGTCATTCGTTCCGGCCTGGCTTGGTTGCGGGCTCAGTCGCCCTTCACCCGGTAGAGGAACACCCTGGAGTTGAGTCCCGAGGGCATCGGCTCCCAGCCGGCGTAGGTTGTCTTCTTGTAGTTGATGTCCACCACGTTGATGTCGTCCATCTTGCGCCACTCCACGCCGTCGCGGTCCATCTGCGCGATGCGGTTGGCCGGCAGGTTGGTCACCTCGATGCGCAGGGTGTTCCTGCCCACGTGGAACTTTTCGCTGAACTGCAGCACGAAGGGCGCGGCCCAGGCGCATCCCACGAGCTCGTCGTTCACGTAGACGCGTGCGCTCTCGCGCACGTCGCCCAGGTCGATGGCCCAGTCGTTGCACCCCTGCAGGTCGGCGGCCTTCAGGTTGAGCGCAATCTCGTAGACCCCCGTCCCCATGAGGTTGCGCGTGGAGTCGTTCATCGTCTCCCAGCCCTGCAGGCGGTTGATGGGATAGACGTCGTCAATCTCGGGCGTGCTCTCCTTGAAGCTCAGATACCATCCCGTGGAGAGAATCTTGCCCGTCTTCTCGTAGGGGGCGTCCTTGCGCGTGGCGAGGGCGGCGAGGGCGGCGTCGAGGGCGTCGCTGGTGTTGGTGAAGGTCTGCAGGATGAGGCTCTCGCCCGACCTCAGGTCGATGCGCACCTTGCCGCCGCTGGTCTCCACGGCATAGCGCTCGCCGTTCATGGGATTGAACCACATGGCCTTCTGGAAGGGCACGGCCAGCGTGGCGTAGGCGTTCACATCGTCGGGTGTGAGGTTGGCGATGAAGTAGTGCCACCCCCGGTCGTTCTTGCGGCGAATCATCTTCAGCCCCAGCTTCGACTTGATTTCCTCCGGGCGTGCCGCCTCGGCCATGGCGGCGGTGTCGCCGGAGCCCACCACGACGTGTGCGCCCTCAGCCCTGAGCGCGTCGATGTGGGCGCGGACGGCGTCGGTGAGGATGTTCGTGGCGCTGGGAATCACCAGTGCCTTGTAGGTGGTGCCCGCGGCGGTGACGAGCCTGCCGCCCTCGCAGCGTGTGCCGAGGAGCAGCCGCTCGCTGATGTAGTCGCAGTCGAAGCCCGCCCGGTCGATGTCGAGCACCGACTCGATGAAGTCGGGCGCGAGGGCCTTCATGTTGTGTATGGCCAGCTGCATGAGCCGCTTGCCCTTGGAGCGCGAGTTCCACATGTCGCGCACGGGCAGGAAGACGAGGAAGTCGTTGTCGGGCTGCCCCCACTGCAGGAAGCTCTGCGCCCGCTGGATATACTTCATCAGGAAGGGCGCGTCGCGCCAGGTGGAGTTGGTGGGGCTCATGTTCACCGAGGCGTAGAACTGCCATCCCGGCCACTCGGCCTGCCGCGGCGAGTAGGGCGTGCCGTGGAAGAACATGTGGTTCACGCCGGCGCAGAACATCAGGTCGAGGTCGGGCTTCATCTGCGAGAGCGACGTGCGGAAGTGCTCGGTGAGCCAGGTGAAGGTCTCGCTCGAGGCCCAGGGCTTGCCCGCGACGTGTGCCGCCGAGGGGGCCCACTTCATCATGCTGAAGTCGGAGTCGTTCTTGCGCGTCTTGCCCGGGTCGGTGCGCAGGCCCTTGATGCCGAAATCGGTGAGCCCGAAACCCTCGATTTCGGGAATGTCCACCGCCGCGTAGCAGTCGATGAGGTTGGCCGGCGAGCCGTGAGCCTGGTTGCGCGTGATGGCCCCGTGGCTGTGCGCCCACTGCGTCCAGGTGCGGGTGAAGTTGTCCAGGAGCAGGTCGCCGAGCGTCTCGCGGTAGTCGGCCACCGTCTTCTGGTCGCCGTCGACCAGCTTGTCGAAGTTCTCCTTGAGCGAGTAGCCCCGCCGGGCGAGGAACTCGTCGAAGAGGCGCGGCGTGTAGTCGGCCGCCGACACCTCGTAGCTGTCGTTGAAGAAGGTGTGTGGGAAGGGCGTGGCGGTGCGCTCGAAGGCCTTGGCGATGTGGTCGAGGTAGTGCTCCACCGAGGCCTTGTCGAAGTGGTCCACCACCCATCCGTCGCCGCCCGGCGCGGGGCGCTTCACCTTCATGGCTCCGAGCTCCTGCCAGAGGGCGATGATGCGCCAGGAGCCCTTCTGCGGCAGCTTGGCGTCGAGCGTGGCCGTGCCCTGGCCCGTGGTGGTGGCCATGGCGGTGAGGTCGGCGAAGTCGCGGCTGCCGTCCCAGGCGAGCACGGCTGCCAGGCGGCTGCGCTGCCGGCTCTTCTCCGGGGCCGATATGTCGAGGGCCTTCACCTTCTTGCCCTCGGCCTTCTTGTCGACGATGACCATGCGCGAGCACGACTCCTCCAGCGGCACCCACGGCCCGCCGAAGGGCCATCCCGTGCCCGTGGCCATGTCCACCTCGATGCCGAGGCGGCGCCCCTGCTCCTCCACGAAGCGGAGCATCGACATCCACCGGTCGCTCAGATAGGGGATTTCGTTCTGCTCGTTGCCCTGCACGCCGTAGATGGGCGTAATCTCGACGGCGCCGATGCCGTGGCTGGCGTACTGCTCCATGTTCCACCGGATGTTGGCCGTGTCGACGGCCGAGCCGAACCACCACCAGCGCACGCCGGCCTTGGCCTCGGGGGCCGGTGTGGGCCAGCTCTGGGCCGACGCCGCCAGGGCCAGGGCGAGGGCGGCGAGTGTTGATGCTAATCTTTTCATATATGTGTGTCTTGTTGGTTTTTTGGCTTGTCGTTCTTGGTTTCGGGTGTTGCGGCGCGGGGCCCGGCTACTCGTGGTGGTAGGGCTCGCCCCTGATGATGGTGCAGGCGCGATAGAGCTGCTCGGCGATGATGAGGCGCACCATCTGGTGCGAGAAGGTCATCGGCGAGAGCGACACCGCCTCGTCGGCCCGTGCGCGCACGGCCTCGGAGAAGCCGTAGGGCCCGCCCACCACGAGCACGAGCCTGCGCCCGGCGGCCTGCCGCTTCTGCAGCCAGCGGGCGAAGTCGACCGAGCGGTACTGCCGTCCGTGCTCGTCGAAGAGCACCACGTGGTCGGCGGCTCCGACGCGCTTCAGGATGAGCCCGCCCTCGCGCTGCCGCTGCTCGTCGTGGCTCATGGCGCGGGTGTTCCTCAGTTCGGGAACCACCTCCACGGCGAAGGGCATGTAGTGGGCCACGCGCCGCGCGTAGTCGGCCAGCCCCTCCTCCACCAGCCGGCTCTGCGTGCGGCCCACGAGTATGAGTTCGGTCTTCATGATACTGCAAAGATACATCAATCCCGAGACATGGCAAAACGAATCGGCCGATTTTTCATCTTCCCGCCACCTGCGGCGTGGATGACGCCCACACGCCGGCAGGTACGGCTCCCGCAGAGGGACACGACACAACGGAGATGAGTGGACAACAACGGCGGAACGACGTTTCCAGCGTCCGAATATGACACCGACGGCGCATGGATGCAACGGACAATGCATAAGGACGCGGGGCAGGAAGGCCGTTGCCGTGAGGCCGCAAGGCGGCAGTTGTGGGGCGTGGAGGCCGCAGATGATGTTGTAATGCTATAGAAAAAGGTCGTTTGCCAGTTAGCAAAAGATGAAAAACTAGCTAGCGAAAGATTGTTTGCAAGGCAGCGAAATCGAAGAAAAAAACCTTGCGGGCCGGCACAAGGCACGGCCTCCTGCGGCGGGATTTATCCAAAATGAAGATTTCTTTATCAAAACGCGAACAAAAGTGAGGCTTTCTCATGAAAAAACGTTTCCTTTGCAGTGGACAAGAGAGACCACACCATGACAACCGACAACACCATACTCACCATCACCGGCAGCGACTCGTCGGGCGAGTCGGGCCTGCAGGCCGACATCCGCACGATGTCGGAGCTGGGGGCGAAGTGCGTGTCGGCGGTGACCTCCATCACCCTGCAGAACACCCTCGGCATCCAGGAGTTCTACGACCTGCCCGCCGAGGTGGTGGGCGGCCAGCTCGACGCCATCGTCGACGACGTGCGCCCCTCGGCGGTGAAGATAGGCATGGTGCGCTCGGCCGCCGTGCTCGGCGTGGTGGCGGGGGCCGTGCGCCGCTGCCGGCCCGCGCCGGTGGTCTACGACCCCATCCTCTTCTCCAGCCGCGGCGACCAGCTCATGGGCACCGACGTGGTGGAGCTCATCCGGGCGCGGCTGCTGCCGCTGTGCACCGTCGTCGTGGTGAGGCGCCCCGACGTGGTGGAGCTCATGCGCGACGTGCCGCCCTCGCGGCTCTGCTTCATCGACAGCACGGGCGGCCACGGCTCGGCCAACCACTTCGCCTCGGCGCTGGCCGTCTACCTGAGCCGGGGCGACACGCCGGCCCAGGCCGCCGACAAGGCACGGGCCTACATACGCCAGCTCACCGCGCGCGCCGACCACCTGCAGGGGCGTGGCGGCGAGCTCTACAACGAGTTCGTCGAGCTGGCCCGCCACTCGTTTGCCAGCAACAGCGACGTGTCCTACTACGCCCGCCGGCTCAACGTCTCGCCACGCTATCTGGCGCAGGTGTGCCGCCGCATCTCGGGGAACCCGCCCAAGGCCATCATCGACCAGTTCCTGCTGCGCGGCATCGAGGTGCGGCTGGCCACGACGGCTGACAGCATCCAGCAGATTGCCTCCGAGCTGGGGTTCTCCAGCCAGGCCCACCTGTCGAAGCTCTTCAAGAAGCTCACGGGGCAGACTCCAAGCGAATACCGAAACAACAAAAAAATATGAAGATGGAAAAGGAAACAAAGGAAACCCGACAACAACTCAACCGCAACCTGGCCCAGATGCTCAAGGGCGGCGTCATCATGGACGTGACCACCCCCGAGCAGGCCCGCATCGCCGAGGACGCGGGTGCCTGCGCCGTGATGGCCCTGGAGCGCATCCCCGCCGACATACGCGCCGCGGGCGGCGTGGCCCGCATGAGCGACCCGGCGATGATCAAGGGCATACAGCAGGCCGTGTCGATACCGGTGATGGCGAAGTGCCGCATCGGCCACATCATGGAGG
>CAZVWX010000015.1:0-12273 GCA_964631105.1 uncultured Prevotella sp.
TGTGCATATTTCTCCTCCTTTCTTTTAAAGAATCATCTTCTCGATGGGCGTCACCAGGATGCCCTGTGCGCCGAGGTCTTTCAGCTTGCCGATGATTTCCCAGAACCGCTTCTCGTCGAGCACGGTGTGTATGGAGCACCAGTCGTGGTCGGCCAGGGGGATGATGGTGGGGCTCTTGATGCCCGGCAACACGGCGGTGATGGCCTCTATCTTGTCCTTCGGGGCGTTCATCATGACGTATTTCTTGTCTTGTGCCGAGCGCACGGCCTCAAAGCGGAAGAGCATCTCGTTGAGCACCTGGTGCTTTTCGTCGTCCATGCTCAGGTTGCCGATGAGCAGGGCCTCACACTGCATCACCACTTCCACCTCGCGCAGGTTGTTGCTCACCAGGGTGGAGCCGCTGCTCACGATGTCGAAGATGCCGTCGGCGAGCCCGATGCCGGGACTGATTTCCACCGAACCGGTAATGACGTGTATGTCGGCCTTGATGCCGTTCTTCTTCATGAAACAGCTCAGGATGTAGGGGTATGAGGTGGCGATGCGCCGCCCGTTGAACCACTTCAGCCCGGTGTAGTTGGCCTCCTTGGGTATGGCCAGGCTCAGCCGGCACCGGCTGAAGCCCAGGCGGCTGATGATTTGCGCGTTCTCGTGCCGCTCGACGAATTCGTTCTCGCCCACGATGCCGATGTCGGCCACGCCGTTGGCCACGCTTTGCGGGATGTCGTCGTCGCGCAGGTAGAGCACTTCCAGGGGGAAGTTGCTCGACTGCACGAGCAGGGTGCGTTTGGAGGCATTCACCTTAATGTCTGCTTCGGAAAGCAGGTTCATCGTGTCGTCGAAAAGACGGCCTTTGGATTGAACGGCTATTCGTAACATAAAAAAATTCTTCTTTGTCTTAAAAATCCATGCAAAAATACATTTTTTGCGCCATATGTGCAAGATATTTGTTAATTTTGTGCCGATTTTCGATGATGAGAGAATATTTATTGCTTATAATTGCATTCCTGCTCTGCTCTTGTTCCAAGAAGGAGGCTCCGGCAACTACGCCGTGGGGCGCCACCGTGGGTGGGGAGGCGGAGGAGTCGCAGAAGGCTTTTTTCTCGCTGGCCGACATCCAGGCCAACGGCGAGCTCATCATGCTCACCCTCACCGGCCCTACCACCTATTATGACTATCACGGGCGCGGCCTGGGCACGCAATTCCTGCTTTGCGAGCGCTTCACCCAGCAAATCGGCGTGGGCCTGCGCGTGGAGGTGTGCAAGGACACGGCCGAGATACTTTCCCGGTTGAAGCGTGGCGATGGCGACATTGCGGCCGTCATGCTGCCCAGGAGGATGCGTGGCGTGGAGTTTTGCGGCGCGCGGGTCGACTCGCTTCATTCGTCGTGGGCCGTGTCGAAAGGAAACAAGTCGCTGGCCGACACGCTCGACCGATGGTTCCGCCCGCAGATGATTGCCCAGGTGGAGCAGGAGGAGGCTTTCGTGCTGAGCGTGAGAAGCATCCGGCGCCGCGTCTTCTCGCCCATGCTCGACCGGGGGAAGGGTGTCATCTCACGCTACGACCGCCTCTTCCAGCAATACGCCCCGGCCGCACGCATGGACTGGAGGCTCATGGCGGCCCAGTGCTATCAGGAGAGTTGCTTCGACGAGCGCGCCCGGTCGTGGGCCGGCGCGTGCGGGCTGATGCAGATTATGCCCTCGACGGCCGACCACCTCGGACTGCCACGGGCGAGCCTCTACGACCCGGAGAGCAACATCGCCGCCGCTGCAAAATACATGGCCGAACTGGGGCAGCTCTTTCGCGAGGTGGAGAATCCGCAGGAGCGCATCTGCTTCCAGCTTGCCTCCTACAATGGCGGCCACCACCACATCAGCGACGCCATGGCCCTGGCGCGCAAGCACGGGCGCGACCCTCACCGTTGGGCTGATGTGGCCGAGTTCGTGCGCGGGCTCAGCCAGCCACGGTTCTACAACGACCCGGTGGTGAGATATGGCTACATGCGTGGAGGCGAGACCACCGAATACGTCGACCGCATACGCAGCAGGTGGGCGCAGTATCGGGGCACGGCTCCGGCGGGGCACGGGCCGGGAGCGGGAAGCCGGCCACAGCGCGCCAAGCGCAAGTACCGGTTCCACGTCTAGGGACGGGCGGGGCGCGAGCCTGCCGCTAGAACGGAAACACGACGAAGGCGCATGCGTCCCATACCGCGTGTGAGACGATGAGTGCTCCCAGGTGTTTGGGGAAGAATCGGTAGATGGCGCCCCAGCAACAGCCCACGACGAGGGCCGCCATGATGAGCATGAAGTTGAGCGACGGCAGGTGGACGGCCGCGTAGCATGCTGTAGCCGCCAAGAATCCCACGTTGGGCCCCCATCGCTCCGCCATGCGCCGCTGGATGAACCCGCGCCAGAAGATTTCCTCGGCGGGGCCAATGACGAGCAGGAGCAGCAAGCCAATCAGCGCCGGGCTCGAGCCGCGCTTCATGGCATAGATCATTTCCACCTGCGGGCGTTCGAAACTGAACATCCATCCCGACACCTTGTCGCCCACCCAGAACGTCCACCAAAGCACGAAGGCTATGCCCAGGCCCGCCGCGGCCTCCTTGCCGTCCAGGCGCACATCGGCCCACCACTCGGGGCAGAAGCAGGTGGCAAGGGTGGTGAGCACCACGGCCGAGAAGGTCATGGCAAACCAGAAGTTCAGCTGATGGGCCGTCCAGGGCGAGAACATGACAAACCACAACATGGCGGCCGTGGCCAGCGCGACCACCACTTTCCATCCGCCGCTCATGTCCAGGCACCGATGAAGTATCCGGCGGTGTAAAGCACACCGAACAGCATTTGCAATTGCGCCGAGCGCTTGTCCAGGGTGGGAATCTGCCCCTCCATCGTGTCTTGGGCCCTCATCATGGCCCGGTCATTGTCAACGGCCATGGGCAGGGTGAGCAGCACCAGGAGCAGGGCGCGCGGCTGGCCGTCCACCAGGCAGAAGGCCACCGTGAGCACATAGGGCAGCAGCGTTTCGCCCAGATAGACCCACTTGTCCACCCTTCCCCCAAGGCGGAAGGAGAGCGTCTCCAGTCCGGCCCTGCGGTCGTTGTGTATGTCGCGCGTGTTGTTGGCATGGAGAATCGACACGGTGAGCAGGCCCAGCGGTAGGATGAAGAGCATCGACTCGAAGTGATAGTGGCCCGTGGCCACGAACATCGTTCCTATGGCCGGAAGAAGGGCGAAGCTGCAAAGGATGTTCACGTCGCCCAGCAAGTGCCCTTTCATCCAGAAATAGCCCAGGGCCAGGACCAGTCCCGCCACGCCAATCCACACGCCTTCCCATCCCGCCCGGCAGAGCAGGACGATGCCGACGCACGTGCCGGCGGCAATCAAGGCCAGACCATAGCGGAGGATTTCCTTGGGGGTGAACAATCCGTCGAAAATCCATGTCACCCCGTTCGGCCCGCCGGGCAGGTCGACGCCCCGCGTGTTGTCGAAATAGTCGCTCACCATGTTGCCTCCGGCGTGGACCAGCACGAGCAGGGGCAGGCACAGCAAGGCACTAGGCCAGTCCACGGACAACCGCCCGTGGGCCTGGCCGCAGAAGAGCATCGCCCATATCACCAGAATGGGCATGACCGAGGCCGGGAACGACCAGGGGCGCGTGGCCGTCACCCAGTCAGAGGCTTTTCGTTTCCTGTTCTTGTTGTTCATGAGTGACAAGCGGGCGTAATCATGGTGAGTTTCATCTTGTTCCTATTTCCCTCTTACCACCAGCCTCACGCTTGTCAGGTTGTGGGGAACGGGTTTGCCGGCGCGTGTGAAGACGTCGTACCAGAACTGGTCCACCTCGCCGTTGCTGATGTCCATATATCCGTCGAAGGTGCCGTTGTCGGTGTCCAGCTTGAAGTCGTCGTAGGCGATGGTCGCGTCGTAGCTGGTGCCGCCGTCGCCGAAGGTGAGGTGGATGTCCAGCTGGTCGTCGATGTACCACACGTAGTTGCGCACCTTGCGGTAGCTGTCGTCGAGCACCTGCCCGTTCAGATACGGCCACGAATACTCCGTGGCGGTGCCCACGGCGGCCTTCGCGTCGGCCTGTTTGAACTCGATGGCGATGGCGAACGAGTCGGTATACTGCACGCCGTCTTCCGTGTATTGCGCAATCATGTCGCCCGTCCACTGGCGGCTCAGGGCCGCGGCCAGTTCCAGCTTGTCGCTGCTGGGGTTCTCGTAGTTGTTGTTCCACCACGACTCATGGCTGTAGTCGTCCCACCAGTGGTGGTCGTAGTAGTCGTCATCGTCGCACCCCGCCAGGGTGAAGGTCGCGGCCGAAAGCGTGAGCGCCGCGAGTAGATAGCAAGCCTTCTTTTTCATTTTCTTCTTGGTTTGGTTTTGATGGGGACAAAGATAGTTGTTTTCATCCGAAGCGCCGGGGCGGAATCCCCATGATGGCATGGGGGAATCCCTATTTGTCGTCGGGATAGGCGAATTTCTCCCCCGTGTCCTTGACCAATTTTCGCGCGTACTCCTCCGGGTAGCCCGGTCGCTCCACGGGCACGCCGATGCCCTCGGGAGTGCGCTCGAAGCGCCCGTCCTTTTCCGGTTTCACAATCATGTCGTTGTATTTCACTATGAGCCGGTTGGCCAGCTGGCGCCAGCATGCCATCATCTCCGAGGCCTTGTCCTGCCCATAGTGGTCCAGGAAGCCGACGGCCCCGGCGGAGTCATTCTCCAGCAGGGCCAGTGCCTTTTCCTCCACCTGCTTTTGCGCATGGAAATAGCTGGCCTCCAGGCTGTCGCGGACGGCCTGGAGCGAGGGGAAGAGCAGGGTGTAGCGCGGGTAGACCATGTTGCTCACCCAGTTGCACACCCAGTAGGCATTCTCCATGCTGAACGTGAGTGCGTCGGCCCCCGGCGTATTGTAGCATTCCGGCTGCTTTGTGCTGGAGCAATAGACGGGCGTATAGGCAATCATGTTGGGGTCGTCGTTGCCAAACCACAAAATGCCGCCTATCTGCCGTGGCAACCACGATCGGAGCTGCGCCACATAGGTGAATCCGGTCTGCTGCGTGCTGGTGGGCCGCTCGTTGAAGTAGGTCTTCCCGTCCACCTTGAACACCAGGGGTGTCGGGCGGTAGGGCATTTCCCAGATGCCGCCGCCCATGTCGCCGCCGCCGGCGACGCTCATCGGCGTACCCTCGTAGTGGTCGCGCATGCACCGCTCCACGTCCTGCACGCTCACCTTCCGGTCGGGGCGCACCCACAAGGGCATGTCCTCGGCGTGCGCGTCACGCCCGAGCGCCCAGGGCAGCCACCGGCTCACGTCCTTGAAATGGTTGAAGAAGCTCCACACCCGGGCGTCGCAGAAGCGACGGCCCTCGAAGTCGGGGAAGGCGTAGGCCAGCTTCCAGCTGAAGTCCTTGTCCTTCCCGGTGTACCACCCCTTCTGGCGTGCGAAGCTCACCACGTTCTTGGAGTGAATCACCTCGGTGGGATAGTCGGCGAACCGCCCGATGCGGGCCTGGTTGGCATGGCCGGAGATGGCGTCGTCGGGAATGCGGACGGCCACCCACACCACCTTCTGCTTTTTGTCGCCGCCGCACCCCATCATCTCCATGACCCACGCCTCGCGGGCATCGCAGATGGTGAAGCTCTCGCCCTCGCTGCAATAGCCGTACCGCTCGGCCAGGGAGGTCATCACCCCGATGGCCTCGCGGGCCGTCTTCGCCCGTTGCAGGGCCAGATACATGAGCGAGCCGTAGTCGATGAGCCCGGTTGTGTCGACCATCTCATGGCGCCCGCCGTAGGTGGTCTCGCCGACGGAAACCTGGTATTCGTTGATGTTGCCGATGACGTTGTAAGTCACGGGGGCCTCGGGGATGAAGCCGTGGCTCTTGTGCGTGTCATAGTCGACGATTTCGCGCATGGTGCCCTTGGGGTGGACGGCGGCGGGGTAATGGCACAACGACGCGAACATGCCGTAATCGTCGGCGTTGTAGGTGCAGATGACGCTCCCGTCGGCACTGGCCTCTCGGCCCACGATGAAGTTGGTGCACGCCCATGCCCCCCGGGGGGCCAAAAGCCCAAGCAAGGGCGCCGCGCAAAGCAGCAAGATGCGTTGTAATTTACTGATGTGCAAGTTCATGGCATCCATTTTCTTTTGCAAGCCCTAGCAGGCCTTGAAGCTCATGTCGAGCCCCTTGACCGAATGCGTCAGGGCTCCGACGGAGATGAAGTCGACGCCCTGCTCGGCGTAGTCGCGAATCGTGTCGAGGGTGATGCCCCCACTCGACTCCACCTCGACGCGGTGGTTGATGATGCCGACGGCCTTCTTCGTGTCGGCCACGCTGAAGTTGTCGAGCATGACGCGGTCTACGCCGCCCTTGTCGAGCACGCGCCGCAGCTCGTCGAAGTTGCGCACCTCGATTTCAATCTTCAAGTCGAGCCGCTTCTCCTTCAGATAGGCGTGGCACCGGTCGATGGCCTGCTCGATGCCCCCCGCGAAGTCCACATGGTTGTCCTTGAGCAGAATCATGTCGAAGAGCCCGATGCGGTGGTTCATGCCGCCGCCTATCTTCACGGCCTGCTTCTCCAGCATCCTCATGCCCGGCGTGGTCTTGCGGGTGTCGAGCACGTGTGCCCCCGTGCCCGCGATGCGCTCCACGTAGCGGTGCGTCGTCGTGGCGATGCCGCTCATGCGCTGCATGATGTTGAGCATGATGCGCTCGGTCTGCAGCAGGCTGCGCACCTTGCCCTCCACGACGAAGGCGATGTCGCCCCGCTTCACCGGTGTGCCGTCGGCGATGAAGACGGTCATCCGCAGCGCGGAGTCGAACTTCCTGAACACCTTGCGGGCCACGTCGACGCCCGCGAGTATGCCGTCCTCCTTGACGAGCAGATGGCTTTTCCCCACGGCGTCGTCGGGGATGCAGCACAGCGTGGTGTGGTCGCCGTCACCAATGTCCTCGGCAAAGGCCAGGTCGAGGAGCTTGTCTTCCAATTGATCTACGTTTAACATATCTTTCTGTTTTGATTTTTATTCCAATCTGATTCCGTTCCACCACGCCGACAACGCTCCCGTCGCTTCATGCCGGAGCGTGATGACGCCACCCAGCCATTCGGTCATGGGCGGCTCGCCTTCCAGCGGGCGCACGCCTGCCACCCGCCCCTTGTCCAGGCTCACCACCGCCATCGGCCACGTGGAGCCGCCGGCGTCCACCACCCGGTGTGCGGCCACCCGCCGCAGGGCTTTGCCGCCGCTCATTTCCGCACCCCCTCCTTGGTGGCGGGCGTCGCCCGCACGGGACCGCTTTTCAGTGGGGCGCTTTGCCGGGGCACGGGCCCGCCCGCGGCGGGATGCAGGGCTTCGACGGCCTTGGCGCGCCCGGGCTGAAGCACAGGCCCCGCGCCCTCGACGGGCTTGGCGTGCGTGGGTGACGGAGCCGGGGGCGTGGCCCGCGGGGGACGGTTTCTGACGTGCATCCGCACCAGCCGGATGTCTTGCAAGACCATCAACTTCAAGGTGGTCAGGCTCTCGCCCTGGCTGTTGGGAGCTTGCAAGAGGAAATAGCCCTTCACCGCCTTGACGCCGAGGCTGTCGGCGTCGTCGATGGAGGTGGTGTAGTGCTGCGAGCCCATGATGTTGAGCGTGTTGCTTGCCGTGCTGTCGTTTCCGAAGGTCACGGCAATCACCGCAACGCCGTTCCTGTTGCCCTCCTGGTAGATGAACAGGCTGTTGAAGTCGAGGATGATGCGGTCGCCCTTGTGGAAGGTCGTGTCGGCCACGATGCTGAAGGAATAGGCGTTGTAGGGTTGGCGGGGCATGAAGACCATGTTCCTCTCGGCCCGCCAGATGCTGGCCGTGTCGCCCTGGGAGCCTCCCTCGCCGTACTGGCCCAGGCTGGCCTCCGACTCGCCCATGGCCAGTGCCTCGTCCTTGAAGCGCTCGGCCAGCCGCTCGTAGATGTCGTGCAGGAGCCGGGTGTGGCGGCTGTAGTAGGCGAGCGACGAGTCCACCTCGGTCTGGGTCAGCCCGTGCTTCTTCAGCACGGCCGTCTCATAGGCCACGGCGTGCTCCTCCGGATGGTCCGACTGGTTGGCCATGGCCTGCGCCAGGTGGTAGTCGTAGAGGTAGTCCTCCATTTCGCTTTCCGAAAGGTAGCCGCGCGGCACCCCGGGCTTGCAGGAGAAGAGGGCCAGCGCCGAGGCGAGGAGAAGCAGGCTTGCGGCGGCCCGGCTCATGGCTCCACCCTGCCTTTCTTGTTTTCCCCGGTCCGGGGCGAGCCTTCTTGCGCCCCCGGACGGTGGTAGTCCAGGTCCTTCCGGCAGAAGACGAGCAGGCACGCCACCCCTATCGTTACGTTGAAGTCGGCCCAGTTGCACACGGGGTCGAAGAAGGTGAAGTGCATGCCCCCGAAAACCGGGAGCCATGAGGGCAGCCACGTGTCGATGATGGGGAACCAGAACATGTCGACCACCTTGCCCGTAAGCAGGTGGCCGTAGCCGGTGCCGAAGGGCACGAGGGTGGCCACGGTGTAGGGTGTCGAGGCACTGAAGACGAGCCCGTAGAACAAGGAGTCGATGACGTTGCCCGCGGCCCCTGCCAGGATCATGCTCAGGAAGACCACATAGCGCAGCCTCCGCCCCTGCCTCACCACGCGGTGCAGGTACCAGGCGATGAGGACGATGGCCACGAGGCGGAACGACGTGAGCACATATTTGTTGAAGAAGGTCATGCCCCACGCCATGCCGTTGTTCTCGATGAAGTTCAGGTAGCACCAGGGCGTGATTTCCATCCGGTCGCCCAGGGCCATGTGCGTCTTCACCCAAATCTTCAGCGACTGGTCGATGGCAACCGCCACGGCCACCAGCAGGCACGCCACGGCCCCTTTGTGCTTCTGCGCCCAACCCATGCTTCGTCGGCTTAATGGTTCCGGTAGTTTTGCTTCGAGGCCACGCTCAGCGTTGCGTGCGGCACGGCGCGGAGCCGCTCCTTGGGGATGAGCTCGCCCGTGATGCGGTCGATGCCGTAGGTCTTGTTCTGGATGCGCACCAGGGCGCCCTCCAGGCCGCGGATGAACTTCTGCTGGCGGGCCGCCATGCGGATGATTTCCTCCTTGGTCTGCGCCTCGCTGCCCTCCTCCAGGGCCTTGTAGGTGGGCGACGTGTCGTTCACGTCGTTGCTGTTGGCATGGGTGAGCTGGTCCATCATGTCCTGGTATTCGGCACGGGCCACCTTCAGCTTCTTGTCGATGATTTGCCGGAACTCCTCCAGTTCCTCGTCGCTATAACGCTTCTTTTCCATAGCATTGATAATTAAATTTATGCGCGTACAATCTTGATGTTCAGCTTGAAGTCGTCGAACGCCGTCGCCACGCCGTCGTTGGGCGCGATGGTGATGCTGTCGGCCAGCACCTGCCCCTCGATCATCCCCCCGAAGGCGGCAATGGCGGCGTCGGTGGCCTTGTTGGGCTCCACGGTGACGTGGATGTGGTCGGTGATTTCCAGGCCGGCGTCCTTGCGCAGGTTCTGGATGCGGTTCACCAACTCGCGCGCCATGCCCTCCTGCTTCAGCTCGGGCGTGAGCTCCACCTCCAGGGCCACGGTGACGTTGCCCTCGTTGGCCACGAGCCATCCGGGCATGTCCTCAGAGATGATGTCCACGTCGGCGGCGTCGACGCTGACCTCCTGCCCGCCAACCGCGAAGGCGAGGCGCCCGTCTTTCTCCAGCCGGGCTATCTCCTCTTGCGAGAGCCCGTCCATGTGGGCGGCCACCTGCTTCATCAGCTTGCCGAACTTCTTCCCCATGACGCGGAAGTTGCACTTCACCTTTTTCACGAGGAAGCCTCCGTCGTCGACGAAGTCGAGGCTCTTCACGTTCACCTCGGCCTTCACCAGTGCGGCGACGGCGGCAATGCGGTTGCGCTGGTCGTCGTCGACGGCGGGAATCATGATCCTGGCCAAGGGCTGGCGCACCTTGATGTTCACCTTCCGCCGCAGGGCCAGCGCCATCGACGTGATTTGCTGGGCAAGGGCCATGCGCTCCTCCAGCTCCCGGTCTACCAGGCTCTGGTCGGCCTCGGGGTATGTGTCGAGGTGGACGCTCTCCAGCTTGCCCCCCAGGTCGTGGTAGAGCTGGTCGGCATAGAAGGGAGCCATGGGTGCCAGGAGGCGTGCCGTGGTGGCGAGGCAGGTGTAGAGGGTGTCGAAGGCGGCCATCTTGTCTTTCGTCATGCCCTTGCCCCAATAGCGCTTGCGGTTCAGGCGCACGTACCAGTTGCTCAGGTCGTCGTTCACAAACCGGTCGATGAGCCGTCCGGCGCGTGTCGGGTCATAGTTGTCGAGCTCCCGGCGCACGTTCCCCACCAGCGAGTTCAGGCAGGAGAGAATCCAGCGGTCTATCTCCTGGAGCCCGTCGGCGGGCACTTGCCCGTCGGCGGGGTCGTATCCGTCCACGTTGGCGTAGAGGGCGAAGAAGTTGTAGGTGTTGAAGAGCGTGCCGAAGAACTTCCGGCGCGTCTCGTCCACCCCCTTGGGGTCGAACTTCAAGTTGTCCCACGGCTCCGAGTTGGTCATCATGTAGAATCGCACGGCGTCGGCCCCGTACTTCCCTATCATCTCGAACGGGTCGGTGACGTTGCCCACGTGCTTGCTCATCTTGTTGCCCTTGGCGTCGAGCACGAGGCCGGATGAGATGACGTTCTTGAACGCCACCTGCCCGAACACCATCGTGGCGATGGCGTGCAGGGTGAAGAACCAGCCGCGCGTCTGGTCGACGCCCTCGTTGATGAAGTCGGCGGGGAAGAAGGCCGGTGGTACGGGCGTGCCCTCATACGTGCTGTGTACGAGCTCGTTGCGGTAGGTCTGTTCGTCCTTTCCTGTAGCCTCCAGCCCCCGGGCATCCAGCTCCCCCTCGAAGGGGTAGTGTTGCTGGGCGTAGGGCATCGAGCCGCTGTCGAACCACACGTCAATCAGGTCGGCCTCACGGTACATGGGCTTCCCCGTCGCGCTCACCAGCACCACCCGGTCTATGTAGGGGCGGTGCAAGTCTATCTTGTCATAGTTCTCCTGGCTGTAGTCGCCGGGCACGAACCCCTTTTCCTTCAGCGGATTCGACTTCATCACCCCGGCCTTCACCGACTGCTCTATCTCGTCGTAGAGCTCCTCCACCGAGCCGATGCACTTCTCGTTCCGGTCCTCGTCGCGCCAGATGGGCAGCGGCGTGCCCCAGAAGCGGCTCCGGCTCAGGTTCCAGTCGTTCAGGTTCTCCAGCCAGTTGCCAAAGCGCCCCGTGCCCGTCGACTCGGGGTGCCAGTGTATGGTGTTGTTCAGCTCCACCATGGCCTCCTTGTCGGCCGTGTCGCGGATGAACCAGGAGTCGAGCGGATAGTAGAGGATGGGCTTGTCGGTGCGCCAGCAGTGCGGATAGCTGTGGGTGAACTTCTCTATCTTGAAGGCCTGGCCCCCCTGCTTCATCTCCATGCAGAGCACGACGTTCAAGTCATCCGCCTTGGCGGCGCCCTCCTTGTCCCACACCCCGGCGGGGTTGAAGCGCGGGTCGTAGTCGTTCTTCACGTAGTCGCCGGCATGGTGGCTGTAGGCCTCCACGTCGACGCAGTGCTCCACGAAGTTCCTGTCCAGCTCCTCCAGCAGGTAGTACTTGCCCTGCAGGTCCACCATGGGGCGCGTGTCGCCCTTCTTGTCGATGAGGTAGAGCGCGGGCACATGGGCGGCCTGGGCCACACGGGCGTCGTCGGCGCCGAAGGTCGACGCGATGTGCACGATGCCCGTGCCGTCGTCCGTCGTGACATAGTCGCCGGCGATGACGCGGAAGGCCTCGTCGCCCATCTCCACATAGCTGTTCTTGCCGTTCTCGCCCCGGAACACCTTCTCGGGGTGCTCCCGCGCATAGTCCTTCACGAACGGCTGGGCGTAGTCGTCCACCTTCTCGACGGGCTTCATCCAGGGCAGCAGCTGCCTGTAGTGCAGGCCCACGAGGTCGGCCCCCGCGACGCTGCCCACGACCCTGTAGGGCACGGCCTTGTCGCCGTGCCGGTAGGGGGGCAGGGGCCCGTCGGCGGGCGCCTCGGCGGCGGGCGCGAAGTAGGCCGCCCGGCGCCCGGCGGCCATGATGAGCGTCATCGGCTCAGCCGTGTAGGGGTTGTAGGTCTCTATGACGTCGTAGGCTATCTTCGGCCCCGCGCAGAGGGCGATGTTCGAGGGCAGCGGCCAGGGCGTCGTCGTCCACGCCACGAAGTAGGGCTTGCCCCACCGCGTCCACTCC
>CAZVWX010000016.1:0-7326 GCA_964631105.1 uncultured Prevotella sp.
CATGTAGTCGTCGGAGTCGATGCAGGTGTTCAGCTCGGTGCGCAGGTTGCGGTAGGCCGTGTTGTGTGCGCCGTGCATCCCCTGGTTCTGCTGCCAGATGTAGCGTATGGGCACCCGGCCCTCCTTCATCCATTGCTCCACCAGCCGGCGCGTGCCGTCGGTAGAGCCGTCGTCGATGATGAGCCATTCAAAGTCCCTGCTGGTCTGCCGGCACAGGCTTTCGTAGGTGCGGCCCAGGGTTCCGGCGCGGTTGTAGGCCGGGGTGAAGACGGTGAGCGTGGGGGCTCCGGGCTCCACACGCGATGTGGGTTGCTGGTCCAATTGTCTGTCTGGTTTTGTTATGGTCATGTCTACTCAACTTCCGCACGTGGACAAACGTTGCTGTTCGTCAAGAAAGACCAACTTGAATTGTCAATTATTCCTTAATCGATTTCAAGAAAGGCCTTCTTGCAAAGTGTAAGTGCCCTTCTTCGCATCAAAGAAGGCCGTTCTTCGAGGCAAAGAAGGCCCTTCTTCGGTTCGAAGAAGGCCTTTCTTCGAAATCAAGGCCATTTTTCACCAATCTTTACAAAGTTGTATACGGATTGAAGGAAATATTGAGCAAAATGCCACAAAAACGCGGATTGTCCCGACTTTCTGCCAAAACGGGTTTCTTGAGAACAACGCGAAGATGTAAACATATCTCTAATTCCATCCTTTGCCTCCTTGAAACCGGCGGACGCGGCGCATCACGCGGAGCCGCAGGCGCCTCCACCAGGGCAGCCACGACATGGAGTACCAGTGGATGGTGCGCGTGTTGGGCGTGACGCTCACCACGCCGGTGAGCGAGTTCATGGGGCAGAAGTAGTCGGCGGGATAGAGGGTGAGCCCGGCCACGGTCTGCAGGCTGCCGTCCATGCGCAGCCCCGCCTCGCGCAGCAGCTTGGTCACCATGGGAATCATGGTGTAGGGATTCTGCCGGCCGTCGGGCAGCCGGAACGCGAGCGACTGGTATTCGCCGAGCACCTCCTTGAGCCAGGGCATGCCCGGCTCGCAACCGATGCAGAGCCCGGGCGCGATGCTGTGCTGGCCCTGGGCGTTGGCCGTCTCCCACCCCATGAAGGGGCCGCGGGCGATGATGTCGTCCAAGGGGCGCACCACCTCCACGTCGGTGTCGAAGTAGAGGCCTCCCTGCTCGTGGAGCACCTTGAAGCGGGCGTAGTCGCTCACGAAGGCATACTTCCCCGCGGCGTAGGCGTCACGGGTGTAGGGCAGGGCGCCGACGTCGAAGTTCTGCTCGTTCCACTCCTTGATTTCATATCCGGGCAGGAACTTGCGCCACGACTCGATGTACTTCCGTGTCGATGCCGGCAGCGGCCTTCCGCCGAACCAGCAGTAGTGGATGGTCTTGGGAATCATTTTCTGCGATGTTGATATCTTGCATAGGGATTGGGCGAATGGGGCATGATCACCATCAGACAGGCCAGGCAACGAAGCAAGTCAATGTAAAAATACGCTGCTTCATCAATCTTCCTCTTGGGACAAGAACTCCACCTTGCGGGCCTCCTGCTCGTTGCCATAGTCGTGGGTGGCAAGATAGCTGGCAATGCGGTTTCGCAACGGCTGGTTGCCGATCAAGTCGGCGATGCCGCGGGCGCATCCCTCGTTGTCCATCGGCACGATGCAGCCGTCCACGCCGTCCTGGATCTGGCTGCGGGCCGTGGCATAGTCGGTCACAACGACGGGCTTGCAAAGCATCTGCGCCTCGCGCACGGTGACCGACTTGCCCTCGTAGCGCGAGGGCTGGGCATAGAGGTCGCAGGCCAGGATGTAGGGATAGGGGTTGGCCTTCTTGCCCAGCAGGACGACGTGCCCCTCCATGCCGGCCTCGGCTATCTTGCGGCGCACCAGGGCCTCGTCGCCACCAAACCCGATGATGTACCACGCCACGGGCTGGCCCTGCCGGATGATGCGGCGGCAGATGTCGGGCACGTTGTCGTAGTTCTTGGCCTCGGAGAACCTGCCCACAGAGAGAATGTTCACCGTCCCGGGACGGCGCGGCATCTCGCGGGCCACCTCCTCCGGCGGAATCATGGCGGCGCGGCGGCGCACGAACGCGGGCGAGAGGATGTTCTCTATCTCAATCATTTTGGGCTCCAGCGAGGGGAACACCTTCAGGAAGGCCTTGCCCACCGACGGCGAGATGGACACGATGTGGTCGAAGCCCGACCAGACGGGAAGCTCCAGCCGGGCGTTCACGTCGATGCAGGTGTAGTCGGTGTGTATCCACGCGGCCTTGCGCCGTGCGCCGACCTTGTGAAGCACGATGTTGTGGGGCGTGAGGAAGCTGATGGCGAGGTCGTAGGTGCCCAGCCTCTTCAGCGAGGGCAGGAAGGGCTCCACGGCGTTGAAGATGTATTGCAGGATGGCGGCTCCGTCCTTGGGGTGGGTGCGGCGGCAATAGGCGCGGTATTGCAGCCGGGCTTTCAGCCGCCCGAAGAGCACGCCCCAGTGGCCGTGGCGCAGGCACCAGACCATGGGCAGCTCGATGGCGGCGTAGGCGGGAATCTCGGGCAGCAGGTTCACCTTCTTGGGGATGAACTGCATCAGCTCGCCGCGGTGGCTGTAAACGAAGAGGTCAACGGCGTACCGGGTGTAGTCCAAGGACTGCAACAGTCCGATGAGACTCATCTCGGCCCCTCCGATTTCAAGATAGTGTATGGCGATGAAAATGCGCTTCTTCTTCATGACTTCGGGGGCCGGGATATGGCGACAAGGGAGTGGTTGTAGAACTTGACGGCTTTGTTTACCAACCAGGCTGTCAAGATTGACAGGGCAATGGCCACCAGAAGATGCCACCCGTGCCCGGGTTGCATCCCGTTGAAAACACAATAATAAATAAAACTATGCAGCAGATAGAGTTCGAGCGAGATGCCTCCCACCCATACAAAGGGCCGGTCGCATCGCCATGACTTCAGCTTTTCGCCCACCCAGGCCAAGGCGAGCGTCCAGTAAGGCAAAATGATGTGATAGCAGAAATTGTCGGCAAGGACGTGGCTGAAAGTGATCCAATGGAACTGCGAGGCCAAGATCAGCGCGGCATTGACCACGAGCAACAAGACGGCCAGCACCGCAATCCACTTGCGGAACTTGAACTTGCCCAAACCGAAGGCCATCCCGGAAATGAAAATAGGAAGATAGAGGAACGGCTGAAAGACAATGGGGTTGCCGAAAACAAGCCAGCCGCATGACAAGGAAACGGGTATCGACACCCAAAACACCGCCTCGCCCCACTTGCTGACAGCCCTGAAGATGAGGGGAGCCGCCAGATAGTAGATGATGATGCACCGAATGAACCACATGTCGAGCCCCAACACCGTGTACCATTCGGTGTGAAGCGACGAAGCGGCAGTCGTGCTGCTGTCCTGGATCAAGGCCGGGCCATAATTGTCGAGCAAAATCTTGACGATGCCGCAGGCCAGGCAAGGCATCAGCAACCGGATGAAACGACGGAGAAGAAACTCCTTGACCGTGCGCTTCCGCAGGGAAAAGGCAAGGCCAAAGCCTGAGACATAGAAGAACACACACAAGGAGAAGGGGCTTACTACCAGATGGTGGAAATTGAGCGCCCAGTTATGGGGAATCCAAAACTGGTGTGACAAAAGAATAGAGATGATGGCTACCCCCATCAAGAAGCCTCTGTTTTGGCTTACAAGTGCGGACGGTGTAACTGAAGTTTTCATTTTATCATCATAAAGTTTCGTTCATGGATGTTTACTTGACTTCCGGAGCCTTTCTTTCGATTCGTTTCAGCCGCTTTCCGAAGAAATGGTTGTACACCCGCCGTGCGAAGTCGGCGGCCTTGGAGAGGCCGGGATAGGACGTGGCAAGCCGGTACTCGAGCCGGTGGCCGAGAACCCTGTCGAACAGCGGCCGGTATTCGGCGTCGGCCTTCGAGCAATATCCGTCGAAAGCACGCGCCACCTCGCCTCCCTGCGCGTCGGCCAAAGCCCGGAACTGGCGGCAGAGGCGCCAATAGGAGGCGGCCATGGCGGGCAGCAAGTCGGGATGGAGGGCCTGGATGAACCGCATCCGTTCCTCGTTTCCGCGCAGCAGGTCGAGGTTGCGCACCGAGAACGTGCCAGAGATGCTCTGCTCGCGCTGGCGGTAATAGTAGAGCGGACGGACGACCACGCCATAGCGCTGCGTCGCCTCGACGATGTAATGCATCCAGAAGGAGTCCTCGAACCAGGCTCCTTTCTTGAAAGGATGACGCCTCGCGATGCCGGTGCGGATGAGCTTGCCCCAGGCGAAGTTCTTCACATACTGGTTGCTGACCAGCTCACGCATGGCCTCGTCGCGGCTGAGCGTGAAGGCTTGGGGCTTCCCGCGGGTATAGCGGTCGTCGAGGAGCAGATGGTCGGCATAGGCGTAATAGAATCCACCCTGCACCACGTCGCAATGCTCCGTCTCGGCAAAGGCCAGCAGCGTGGCCAGCGCGCCGGGCGCCAGCCAGTCGTCGGCATCGAGAAAGTAGACGTAGTCGCCAGTGGCGCAAGCCAGTCCGGCATTGCGCGCGTCGGAGAGCCCGCCGTTCGCCTTGTCGACGACAATCGTCGCGGGATGCTGCCGATGGTATTCGCGGCAGAGGGCCGGCGACGGGTCGGTGCTGCCGTCGTTGACCAGGATGACCTCCAACGCCACGCCTTCTTGCGCATACAGGCTGTCGAGGCACTGCGGCAGACAGGCGGCCACATTGTAAATGGGCACCACCACGGAAATGGTTTTCTCCTTTTTTCTATTTTCCATCTTGCAGCAGAGGTTTCAAGTCGTGGGCCAACAGCGACGAGAACCTGTCGGCTCCCGAACTGATGAGATGATAGGAATCGCAGAAATCGGCGGATGTGAAGCGGGAGTCGGCGTAATAGTCGAGGAAGTCGGCGCCATACTTCTTGCAGAGCGCCCGCAGGGGGGCATAGGCCCGGGGGAGCCTGCCCGCATGTTGCGGCGAGGCGACGAAGACGAGCCGGGTGCCGTTCTGCCTGCACAAGCGCACAAACTTCTCCATATAAGCCAGCTTCAGCGTGTCGTAGTCGATGCCCAGGTCGGGGAAGGAGATGTCTCTCTTTACCAGATAGGGATTGTAGCCCTTGTGGTCGAGATTCCAGTCGCGAGTGACTCCCTCCCATAAGTCGAAGAAGCTTGAGTTGTAGCGGTAGAGGCGGGAGTGCATCTTCACGCGGTCGGCGGGGTCGACGTCCCAGAACACGGAGTCGATGCCGGCCTGTGGATAATAAGCGCGGAGGGGATAGACATAACGGGCATTGTCCGACTTGAAGAGGTCGGTGGCCACATAGGCGTCGTAGACAATGTACTTGGGGATGCGGTGCTGGCAGATGAGCCGGTAGAGCGCGTAATTGTAGATGACGCCCATGCCGTCCTGCCCCGCATTGAAGCAGGAGATATGAAGGGAATCCCCGAGTATCGCGGGGTTGTACTGATGGTAGGCCCTCGACGACCCCATGACGAGCAAATCGTCGGTGGACACACGGCAGAGGTAGGCCGCCTTGCCCATCTTGCCGCCTTTCACCCGGTCACGGGCCGCATCGAGAACCTTGCCACTGGCAAAGTCGATCAGCGTCATCAGCACCAGCAGGAGGGCGACAAGTTGGAGAAATCGTTTCATGATGATTAGAATCCAGCGTAAATGAACTTGCCCGATGCGAGCACGCCCGTGAAGAGAATGAGGAAAAGCAGCACGACATAGGCGGACCAGCGCACGGCCGCATGTCCGCTATGAAACAGCCGCAGGGAACGCAAGCGCGGGCTCTCGTCGGCCACATCCTTGCCCATCACGACGGCAACCAGGCACAGGCACCACAACACCTGTGGCAAGGACACATCAATCGAGACGCGGAGGTCGGTCACGATTTTCACCACAAAGCCACACGCGTCGGACAATGTTGGCATGCGGAAAAAAATCCATGCCACATCGACCAGCACGAAAGTGACCATGACGCGCAGCAGGCGGAGCAGGCCCGACGACTTCAACTTGTTCAGTCCAAGAGCCTTCTCCACAACCTGGAACACGCCATGAAGCACGCCCCAGGCAATGAAGGTCCAGTTGGCGCCATGCCAAACACCACTGACCAGGAAGGTGACGAGGATGTTCCAATAGTTGCGGGCACGGCTGCAACGGCTGCCGCCCAATGGGATATAGACATAGTCCTTGAGCCAGGTGGACAGGGAGATGTGCCAGCGGTGCCAGAACTCGGTGACGCTCTGCGAAAGATAGGGACGGCGGAAGTTGTTGACGAGCTCGAACCCCAGCAGTTCGCCCACGCCGACGGCACAGAACGAATAACCCGCAAAGTCGCCGTAAATCTGGAAGGCATAGAGGAAGGCTCCCAAAGCACAGAACGGCCCGCTCTGCGTGGCGTAACGGTCGAAGATGTAGTCGACCGTCTCGCCCAGCCGGTCGGCCACGACCACCTTCAGGAAGATGCCCCAAAGAATCCACTTCAGTCCCTGCACGGCCTGGGCGTAGCGGAACTGCCGGCGTGCCTTGATTTGCGGAAGCAGGTCCTTGGCCTTGCTGATGGGCCCGCAGACAATCTGCGGAAAGAAGCAAACGAAGAGCATGTAGTCCCACCAAGAGTGCTCGGCGGGTATGCGCCGGTGATACACGTCGAGCAAATAGCCCAGAGCCTGAAGCGTGTAGAACGACAAGCCCAAGGGCAAAGCCCAGTTCAGCCCGGGCAGCCCGACGCTGACACCAAACAGGGCGAAGAGCTGGACGAGACTGTCGTTGACGAAATTGTAATACTTGAACAGCAGCAGCGGCACCAACGCCACCGCCGCCGCAAACACGCCATACCACTTGCGGTGGCGGCGCTCCAGCTGAATGGCGAACAGATAAGTCCACGCCGTGATGCCCAGCAGGATGAGGGCATAGACGGGCTTCCACTGCAAATAGACGGCATAGGAAATGACAATCAGGAACGCATTGCCCATGCGCGGAAACTTCTCCACCAAACTCCGCCGGCCGGTCAACAGCCAATAGGCGCAGAAGATGATGGGAAACAACCAGACGAACTGGAAGGAATTGAAAATCATAGGGAAGAGAAGAATGCGAGGGAGGGGAGGATTGGAAATATCATGTGAACAAAATTGAAATCAGTCCATCAATTCCGTGAAAAGGGTCATGTCATTCTGAAAGCTGTCTGTCCCCGATGCCCTGGGCTTGTCCAAGGCTTGCGCCACTCCCCTCGCTATTTCGTCCGGAGACATGCCGACAACCACTCCGTTGGGCCTATGGTTCAGTTGCTCCCCGGCTCCGGTAAAACG
>CAZVWX010000016.1:7336-12177 GCA_964631105.1 uncultured Prevotella sp.
ATGGGAGCCTGGAAACAGCGCACTTCATGAAGCGTGATGCAATAGCCCTCGTAGCGGGAGGGCTGCACATAGACGTCGCAATCGCGCATGAAGGCGTAGGGATTGATTTGCGTGCCGAGGAAGACGACACGGTCGGCGACGCCCAGCTGTGTGGCCAGAGCCTGGCAATGCTGGCGGTAGGCACCATCGCCGACGAAATACCAGCGTACGTCGTGACCCGCGTCGACAAGCAGGCGGAGGGCCTGGATGGCTTCGCCCTGTCCCTTCTCGGGTGAGATGCGCCCGACGGTGAGGATGCGCTTGCCCGTGAAGTCATCGGTGAACGTAGGGCCGACGGCGGCCTGTGCCTTGACCTGACCGGCCGAGACGATGTTGTGGAACACGCAGGTCTTCGACCGGAGCCCGGGGAACGTCTTGTCGAAGATGTCCTTCCCCTGCCGGGAGACCACAAAGATGCGGTCGTAGCGGGAATAGAGCTTCCGCACCAGACAGCCGTCGACGCCCACCTTCGTCACATCGAAATGAATCCAGCCGGCCTTGTGGCGGGCACGGACAAAGTTGCCCACGTAATAGTCGAGGTCGGCGGCAGGGCCGGCATAGGCCACGGCCAGGTCGTATTCGCCCTCCATCGGCTGCACGTGGCGGAAGAGGTAGCGGAACATCCAGTAGCGGCTGCCACGGAGTTTGCCATAGAGATAGGCTGTCAGAAAACAGAGGGCAGCCACGAAACGACCCTGGCGAAGCCACGACTTCACGGTGTGCAGGGGCGGACGATTGAGCTCGGCCCAACGGCCGGCAAGGGCTGGGACGGCGTGGACCACGGTGCCGGGAGGCAGCAGTGGCAGGAAGCCGCCCTCGCGATGGACGAGGCCGACATGGATTTCATATTCCTCGGGGGAAAGTTGCGTGAGCAAGCCGAGCAGCGACTTCTCCACTCCGCCCACGTTCATGCTATAAAGCAGGAAGAATATTTTCTTGCGTTTCATCTGTGATGCCTTTTCCGATAGAAATAGAAATAGATGCGGAAGAGCCCGAAGACCAGCTTGTTTGACTTCAGCGCCTCGACGATGTCGAGATTCATATTATAAAAGGTGTGGAGCAAGTAGAGATAGGGATGACCGGCGAGCAGCTGCTCACGCTCCTGCTGGTAGGCCTGGCGGTTGACGGAACTGATGCCGCTCTCGTCGAAGACGGACACCACCACGGGGGCGTACTTCACGGTGGCGTCGCCCAGGACGATGGCGGAATAGAACAGCCACCAGTCGGAAACGATTTTCATGTCCTCGCGGTAAGGGCCGAAGCGGGCGAAGGCGGCGCGGCTGATGAAGGTGGCGGGGTGCATGAGTGTGGAGCGGGATAGCGTCTTGAGCAGCTTCTTCCGGTCGGCGATGGTGTCGGCCGTCAGGGTGTCCTGCCCCATATGCTCCGACTTGTACATATTGGCGGCCACGAAATCGGTTCCGCCCAGCAGGGGGAGGATGCGCTCCACGACGGTGGAGTCGGCAAGCACGTCGCCGGAATTGAGGAAGAGCAGATAGTCGGCCGTGGCGTGGCGGGCTCCTTTGTTCATGGCATTGTAGATGCCGCTGTCGCGCTCGCTCACCCACCAAGCCAGACGGGAGGCTTGGCGGCGGATGAGCTCGGCCGACCCGTCGGTCGACGCGCCGTCGACCACAATCCACTCAAAGTCGGCAGTGGTCTGGGCCAGGACACTCTGCATGGTCTTTTCCAGTCCGCCGCGGTTGTTGTAATTGATGGTGATGATGGAAAGTTTCATCTCACTGCATGGGATGCAAAAGGTGATAGAACTTGTACTTCAGCCAAAGCAGGGGCGACCGGAGGGATCCCTGGATGAAGCGTGAGGCCACCACGGCGGCCTCGTCCTTTCTCGACTCCGAGGTCTCGGGGAGCACGAGGACGTCGTCTTCACGGCCATACCGCCAGACGAGGGGGGTGATGATGGCCTGGTCGTGGCGGTGCACGTTGTAGTCGGCGGGGGCGTGGGTGAGGTCGGGGCCGAACGCATCGGCCACCAAGTCGGGCCGGAAGAGCGTGATGCGGAGCCACTCGTCAATCACGCGCGGCAGCGGGCCTTGCTTTTTCACGATGCAGAATCCGCCCCAAATCTTGCAGAAATCAAGATACTCGTCGGTTTCGAAATAGCGGGTGAAATAGTCGCGCGCGGATGGCTTCATCCAGTGGCGGATGCGAGAGGAGTTGTTGGCCGGACGGGTGCAGACCTTATCCCATCCGGGATATTTCACATCGTCGCGATACTGGAAGAAGATGGCCTTGTGGCGGCCGATTTCCTTGCGGTATTGCTCCCACTCCGGGCTCTGCGGGCGGAGCGTGCAGCCCGAGTCCATGTAGTAGACCACATCGCCCTCGGAGGCCTCGGCCAAGGTGCGGGCGATGAGATAGGGTTTCCACGCCCAGTAGCCTCCGCCCCGATGGAAAGCCATGAGGGGCGACCCGGCGATGGCGGGCGGAAGGTCGGCGGGGGTATAGGCGATGACCTTGTCGAAGAGCCGCGAGGCGCGGGCCTGGTGACGGAGCCGCTTCAGCGACTCCTTGTAGCGTATGTCGGCGTAGGTGATGAATATGTTTGCCATGGACTATGCTTGCAAATGGGGGATTTATTTTCGTTTCACAATCTTCAGTCTGACGGCCCAATAGTAGAGCCATTCCTTCCAGTTCAGCCGGGGATAGGACGGCTTGTAGTCGGGAAAACGGCGCTGCAAATACTGTACGGCCATCGTGCGCTGCTTGGGATAGTAGGGGTAGGTGATGCGCAGCAGGTTGCCCAGGAGCGACTTTACGGCCTCATCGGCCTTGGGGTGGCGGCTCGCCTCGATAATCTCGCTGATGGCGATGTTGCCGCGCATGAGGCACTCCACGTCGCGCTCCGACTTCTGCTTGCTCAAGCTGCCCGGCGTTCCGCGGCGGTAGAGCACAAAGGTGTCGGGGGAGAAAAGCAGGCGGCCGGCCTGGGACAGCACACGGGCAAAGAACTCGGAATCGTCGGTCAGCGTGAGGGTCTCGTCCCAACGCCCTGCCGCATCGATGAGCTTGCGGGAAGTGAGATAGCAATGCGGATAGATGCCGCACCCCTGAAGCTGGCAATCCACGAGCGCGTCGACAGCCCGGTCGTAGCTGTGGGCCACGGCCTTCATCCCCGTCGTGCCGTCTTCCATGAAATTCCATTGGCAAAAAGCCACATCAGTGGCGGGAAATCCGGCAAGCTCCAGCATCCGCACCTCGCTGGCTATCTTGTTGTAGGCCATGGTGTCGTCGGCATCGAGAAACTGGATGTAGTCGCCCGTGGCCACATCGAGCCCATGGTTGCGGGCTGCCGAGGCTCCCTGATTCTTCTGTCTCACCAGGCGGACCCGGCTACCGTATCGGGTCTCAACAAAGTCGGCCGAGGTGTCAGTCGATCCGTCGTCGACCACGATGACCTCAATCGGATGGTAAGTCTGGTCCAAGACCGAGTCGACACACTCACCAATATAAGACCGGGCATTGTACAGTGGAATGATGACGGAAACGAGTGGTGAAGATGTATTCATGGTAGAAATTTTGCAAAATGCTACTTCCGATGCAAGACGTTGGTGCGCAGGAGCTGCACAATGTAGTCAAGTTCCTTCGAACGGAACAGCCTGGCGATGCCTACATAGTAGACGATGCCCACGGGGATGCCTACAGCCAGCTGCACCAACATGTTGGGAATGAACCACGTGGCGGCCACCACCACTACGCCCATGGAGAGGGAAACGAGCAGCGAGGGCAGCATGTCGCGCATCTGCATAAGATAGCCAACATGGATGAGCTTCCCCGTGTAGTAGGTGTTCAAGATGACACAGAAGAAGGCAACGAACGCCGTGCCGGCGGCAAGGGCAGTGAGCCCGAAGGGGATGGCGAAGAAAATCATGAGCACACCCAGAATCTTCTGCACCACCTGCAGGCGGAAGAAGAGTTCGGGACGCCCCTTGATCTGCAACAGGTTCAGATTGAGCGCACTGACGGGAGGCCACATGTTGCCGAAACAGAGGATGATGAGCAAAATGATGCTTGGCGCCCACTTCTCGGTGATGATGCCGATGATGAACGGGCGGGCCAAAGCGGCCAGGCCCACCATGGCGGGAAAGATGACAAAGGCTGAGACGCGGATGAGCGTGCGATAGGATGCGGCCAAGCGCTGGTCGTCGTCCTGAATCTTGCTCAGTACGGGGAAGGTGACACGCCCCAGCACATTGGTGATGGTGGCGGCAGGAAGCTTGGCATAGTCGCTGGCCTTGGTGTAATAGCCCAGCTGCTTGGCCGAAAAGGCCTTTCCAATGACCAGCGAGCCGAGATTACCGTAGATGGTTTCGAGCAGATTGGTGGCCAAAATGCGCGAGCCGAAGGAGAAGAACTCACGCCACGAAGTCCAAGAAAACCGCAGCCCGGGAAACCAGTGCTGATAATGCCAATAGAGCGCGGCCATGACAACAATGTTGAGAAAGTTGGGATAGACCAGCGACCACACGCCATAGCCCATGAAAGCCATGGTCATGGAGGCGATGCCGGTGATGATGGTGGAGATGACGGAAATGATGCTCTGCACCTTGAACCGGAGCTGGATGGTGAGCCGGGTGTTCTGAACCGCAATGAACGAGAGTACGAACATATAGACGGCATTCACGCGGACAATGTCGGCGAGGATGGGCTGACTGTAGAAACGGGCAATGAGCGGGGCACAGAGGAAGAGTGCGAGGGCAAAGAAGAACGACAGGGTCATGTTGGTGACATAGACCGTGGAATAGTCGGTGGCCGTCCGGTCCTTTTTCCGCACCAGGGCC
>CAZVWX010000017.1:0-12138 GCA_964631105.1 uncultured Prevotella sp.
CGAGCTGGTGACGCCGGGCGTGGCCATGGGCGACAACGTGCTGAACTACAAGGAGAACAACTTCCTGGCCGCCGTGCACTTCGGCAAAGGGGCCTGCGGCGTGAGCTTCCTCGACATCTCCACCGGCGAGTTCCTCACCGGCGAGGGCACCTACGACTACGTGGAGAAGCTCCTGGGCAGCTTCGCGCCCAAGGAGGTGCTCTACGAGCGGAGCCGCAAGCGCGACTTCGAGCAGTATTTCGGCACCCGCTGGTGTACGTTCGAGCTCGACGACTGGGTGTTCACCGAGCAGAGCGCACGCCAGAAGCTGCTCAAGCACTTCGGCACGAAAAGCCTCAAGGGCTTCGGCGTGGACCACCTGCACAACGGCGTCGTCGCCAGTGGAGCCATCATGCAGTATCTGGAAATCACACAGCACACCCACATCGGCCACATCACCGCCCTGGCACGCATCGAGGAGGACAAGTACGTCCGTCTCGACAAGTTCACCATCCGCAGCCTGGAACTCGTCGCCCCCATGCAGGAGGACGGCAGCTCGCTGCTAAGCGTCATCGACAACACCGTCACGCCCATGGGCGGGCGCATGCTCAGGCGCTGGACGGTCTTCCCCCTGAAGGACGTGAAGCCCATCAGCGAGCGCCTCGACACCGTGGAGTACTTCTTCCGCCACCCCGACTTCCGGCAGCGCATCGACGACGCGTTCCAGCGCATCGGCGACCTGGAGCGCATCATCTCGAAGGTGGCCGTGGGCAGGGTGTCGCCGCGCGAGGTGGTGCAGCTGAAGAACGCCCTCGAAGCCCTCGGCCCCGTGAGGGAGGCGTGCCTCGCGGCTGAGAGCGAGCCGCTGCGCCGCGTGGGCGCGAGGGTGGACCCCTGCGCCCAGCTGAAGGAACGCATCGCACGGGAGCTGCAGCCCGACCCGCCGCAGCTGGTGAGCAAGGGCGGCGTCATCGCCGACGGCTACAGCCCAGAGCTAGACGACCTCAGGGCCATCAGCCGCAACGGCAGGGACTACCTGCTGAAAATCCAGGAGGACGAGGTCAGGAAGACCGGCATCACGTCGCTCAAGGTGGGATTCAACAACGTGTTCGGCTACTACCTGGAGGTGCGCAACACCTTCAAGGACAAGGTGCCGGCAGAATGGGTGCGCAAGCAGACGCTGGCGCAGGCCGAGCGATACATCACGCAGGAGCTGAAGGAGTATGAGGAGAAGATTCTCGGAGCCGACGAGAAGATTCTGGCCCTGGAGACCAGCCTCTTCGCCCAGCTCGTGGACGACATGCAGGCCTTCATCCCGATGATTCAGACCGACGCCAACCTCGTGGCCCACATCGACTGCCTGCTGAGCTTCGCCAAAGTGTCGGAGGAAAACCACTACGTCAGGCCCGTGGTCGACGACAGCGACGTGATTGACATCCGACAAGGGCGGCACGCCGTGATAGAGACACAGCTGCCCGTGGGCGAGCGATACGTGCCCAACGACGTGTACCTGGACACCGGGAAACAGCAAATCATGATGATCACCGGACCGAACATGGCCGGAAAATCGGCGCTGCTGCGACAAACGGCGCTCATCGTGCTGCTGTCCCAAATGGGTTGCTTCGTGCCCGCAGAGAGCGCGAGAATAGGCCTGGTGGACAAAATCTTCACCCGCGTGGGAGCCAGCGACAACATCGCGCTGGGCGAGTCCACCTTCATGGTGGAGATGACCGAAGCCGCCAACATCCTGAACAACGTATCGCCCAAGAGCCTCGTGCTCTTCGATGAGCTCGGACGCGGCACCTCCACCTACGACGGCATCAGCATCGCCTGGGCCATCGTGGAATACCTGCACGAGCAGCCCAGGGCCCGGGCGCGGACGCTCTTCGCCACACACTACCACGAGCTGAACGAGATGGAGAAGAACTTCACGCGCATCAAGAACTACAACGTCAGCGTGAAGGAGGTGGACGGCAAGGTCATCTTCCTGCGCAAGCTGGAGCGCGGGGGCAGCGAGCACTCCTTCGGCATCCACGTGGCCGAGATTGCGGGCATGCCGCGCTCCATCGTGAAGCGGGCCAAGGTGATTCTGAAAGAGCTCGAACAGGACAACGCCGGCGTGGGAAAGGCGGGCAAGCCCATCTCGAAAATCGAGGAGCACCGCGAGGGCATGCAGCTGAGCTTCTTCCAGCTCGACGACCCGGTGCTGAGCCAGATACGCGACGAAATCCTCGGGCTCGACGTCGACAACCTCACGCCCGTGGAGGCGCTGAACAAGCTGAACGACATCAAGCGCATCCTCACGGGGAAATGAGGCGCCCGCCACGCGGGGGCTTCCCGCAGGAACAAGCCTTCGGGGAGGCCGCCCCACCCCATCCACAAAACAAGCACCGCACTCCAGGGTTCTCAACGGGACGCTTGGAGTGCGGTGCCTTGTTTCATTCGGGCGGCTGCGCCCTACCCTACTTCACCACGACTTTCTTTCCCTGGTGGATGTAAACGCCCCGCACGGGACGCTCCACGCGCTGTCCCTGCAGGTTGTACCATGCGTCGCCTGACGCCGCGCCCTGACACCTGACATCGGCAATGCCCGTCGTGACCTCGTCGCCGGCCTCCAGTTTGATGCAGTCGTACATGAGTCCACCATTGCCGCCGCTCACCGTCAGATTGAGCGTGAGGCGGTTCTGCCCTTTGTTAATCAGCCATGCCGGGAAGTCCACCACATGCTCCTGATGGCGTCCGGCCAGCGTGGCGCTGCGATAGATGGCTGCATCGTTCTTGTAGCTGAAGCTGCTGCCGATGCTCACACCGTTGAGCTTGCACTGCATCGAGGTGTTGCCCGTGGTTCCGGCCAGCGAGAAGGTGAGGTGGGCCTGGCCGCTGTAGGCCTTGTCGGAGTTGAAGACGATGGTCCACGTGCCCGTCTTCGTCTGCGCATAATACCAGTCTGTCCTCTCGTTGCTCTCGCCAACGGTGAAGGTGAGCGATGCCGGCACCTTCTCCCACAGGCCGTAAGCTCTTGCGCTGTCGCTCATGTTGAATCCGTCGGAGCGCCAGTTGTTCTGGCCGATGAGGAAGAGCTCGTCGGCATAGCGTCTGGGTGCCCATGCTATTTCTCCCAAGTCCTCCACAGCCTCGTCCACCTCGATGTTGTCCTGCTCCATGAGGGCGGTGACGTCGCCCTTCAGCGCATAGGCGTAGAGGGCGTAACTGCCACGGCGCACGCCCGGGATGGAGAAGGAGCCGTCGGGGCGCGTGGTGGCCCAGTAGATGTACTTTCCGCCCTGCGCCAGAATGTCGCCTCCGGGCTCGGCGAGCACCACCTGCAGCGAGTCGGCGCCGGGGCTGTTGGCCACACGGATGCGTCCCTTCACCTCGGAACGCTCCGCTGCCTTAGGGTAGAGGTCGTTGTCGAACCAGTCGAAAGGCCACTCGCCCCACTGCCGGGAGGCCTGCTGGCGGGCGTCGGCAATCATCTGCTCCTTGGTGTTGGCGCGGTTCAGATAAATCAAGAAGGGGCCGTAAATCTTCTTGTCGCCCGCTGCGAACGTCTGGTTCGCCCCTGCGAAGTGCTGGCCGTGCATCACCACCATGGCGATTTCCGACTTCGTGTCGGCGTGCACGGTGAGCTCCTGCCGCGTGGGGCCGCCGTTGAGCCACTCGTAGGAACAGGGAATCTGCCACACGCCATACTTGAACGTCGGGTCCACAGCCCCGTGAACACTATCCTCGGCGATGAAGTTCACCCAGTCGTATTTGGTGTAGATGCTGCCGTCGGGCATGCGGAAGGTGGCGTCCTGGATTTTCCCGCTGGTCTCCACCTTGTTCATCAAGGCTGGCGAGGGCATTTCGCCCTGCATCTTCTCCGTCACGTAGCCGTAGTTGAAGTAATCGCTCAGCCGCGTTACCACCCTCGATTGCACCAGCGGCGAGCTGGCCGAGCTCTCGGTGCCCTCGGTGACGACGTAGACGTAGATGCCGTTCACGCCCTTGCGCATGACGTAGCCGAGCTGGAAATGGAGGCTGCTGGTGTTGTCAGTGTAGCGCACTTCCACCAAGTCCTTCGTGTCCTTCACAATTTCCGCCTTCGAGTAGGAAGGCTGCAGATTGCCCTGCGGGTTGTTGTAGTCGAAGTAGATGCCGTTGGAAGAGAGCACCTCGTGCGTTCTCCATTTCAGGCTCTCCACACGTCCGCTGCTGCCCACCGTGGCTGTCACGATGCCGTTGGAGAGTGTGGCCGTGCGTCCGGAGAGCCTCACCGAACAGTCCTGGGCTGCTGCTGTCAGGGCGGAGAGCAGCAGGGCAAGTGTGAGCAATGTCGTTTTCATCTGTCAGAAGTATTTGTTAATGTTACAAGGCAAAAGTAGGGAAAAAAAAGAAGAGGCAACCCCAATATGAAGGATTGCCTCCGTGGTGGCTCAATTCCACCCCTATTTTGCGCCGATTTTTCACCTCATGAGCACCTTGCGGACTGTTCCGTCGGCCCCTCTGACGATGTTCACGCCCCTCTGCATGGAGTTGACGCGCTGTCCGCGCAAGTTGTAGATGGCCTCCCCGCCCGTGGCCTTCGTGCTTCTGATGCTGGCAATGCCAGATGTGACGGCATCGCCGGCCTCCAGCTTGATACAGTCGTACATCATGCCGCCGTTGCTGCCGATGCCACTCATGGTGAGGGTGAGGCGGTTCTGCCCCTTGCGGATGAGCGAGGCGTTGAAGTCGACGACCTGCGTGCGGTGATGGCCGGCCTGGGTGGCGCTGCGGTAGATGCCCGCATCATTGCTGAAGCCGAAGCGGCTGCCGATGTTGGTGCCGTTGAGCGCACACTGCAGCTTGGCCGAATTGGTGGTTCCGGCGAGCGAGAACGACAGATGGGCCTGGCCGGTGTAAGTCTTCTCGCTGTCGAAGAGAATCGTCCACGTGCCGTTCTTGCACTGGGCGTAGTACCAGTCGGTCTTCTCGTTGCTCTGGCCCATGGTGAAGGTGAGCGATGCCGGCACGAGGTTCCACAGGCCGTAGGCGCGGAGCGAGTCGCTGATGCTGAAGCCGTCGGCCCGCCGGTTGTTCTGCCCGATGAGCACGAGCTCGTCGGCATAGCGCTTCGGCGTCCAGGTGACGTCGCCCAAGTCCTCGGTGACTGCCGCCACTTCAATGTTGTCCTTTTCCAGCTGTTCGGTGATGTCGCCCTTCAGCGCGTAGGCGTAGAGGGTGTAGCTGCCGCGGCGCACGCCCGGGATGGAGAAGGAGCCGTCGGGGCGCGTGGTGGCCCAGTAGATGTAGCCCTTGCCCTGAGTCATCAAGTCGCCTCCGGGCTCGGCGAGCACCACTTGCAGCGAGTCGGCGTCGGCGTAGTTGGGCACGACGATTCGCCCCTCCACCGTGGAACGCTCCGACGGAGTGGGGTAGAGGTCGTTCTCGAACCACGCGAAAGGCCATTCGGCCTGCTGCTGGCTGGCCATCTGGCGCGCGTTGTCAATCATCTGCTCCTTGGTGTTGGCGCGGTTCACATAGATTAGGAACGGGCCGTAGATTTTCTTCTCGCCGTCCTGGTAGCTTTGCGCCGAGCCGCCGAAGTGCTCGCCTTGAATCATCTGGATGGTGAGCTCCGACTTCGTGTCGGCATGCACGGTGAGTTCCTGCCGCATGGGGCCGCCGTTGAGCCACTCATGCGAGCAGGCAATATTCCACACGCCGTACTTGTTGTTCGTGTCCATCACGCCGTGTACGCTGTCCTCGGCGATGAAGTTGGCCCAATTGTACTTGGTGTAGATGCTGCCGTCGGGCATGCGGAAGGTGGCGTCCTGGATTTTCCCGCTCGTGTCCACCGACTGCATGGTGGTCGCCGTGGGCAGCGTTCCCTGCATCCGGTCGGTCACGAACCCGTAGGTGAAGTAGTCGCTCAGGCGCGTGCAGACCCTCGCCTCGCGCAGGTTCACGTCGGCCGACGAGCTTGTTCCGTTGGCAATGACATACATATAGATGCCGTTCACGCCCTTGCGCATGATGTAGCCCAGCTGGAACTGCAGGCTGCTGGTGTTGTCGGTGTAGCGCACCTCCACCAGGTCGGCCGTGTTCCTGATGATTTCCGCCTTCGAATAAGACGGCTGCGTGTTGCTGGCAGCCGTATAGTCGAAGTAAATGCCATTGCTTCCGAGCAAGTTCCGGTCGCGCCAGGCCAGGCTGCTCACGCGTCCGTTGCTGCCTATGGAGGCCGTCACCGTGCCGTTGGAGAGCGTGGCCGATTTGCCGGAAAGGGTCACCGAGCAATTGCTCTGGGCATGGAGCCCCGTGGCCAGAAGCCACAGGGCGAGTATAGAAATGATGTTCCTCATTATTTCACAAGTATCTTTTTCACGTTACCTTGGTTGTCCCTCACGATGTTGACGCCCTTGCGCGGCTGGCTCAGGCGTACGCCGTCGAGACTGTAGAAGGCGGCAGTCTGCACGCCGGCAGCCCGCACGCCGCCGATGCCCGTAGCCTCGGCGTCGCCAGCCGCCTCGAACACCCAGCGCAGCCGGCAGCGGTTGGCCGTGCCCGAGAATCCCTCAAGCTTGCCTCCGAGGCCGTCGCTGTCGGCCGTGCCGATGCTCAGGCTGTAGTTGTTTGTGGCCGAGGTGTAGAGCGTGAAGGCATATTTGTCGTTGTCGGTGGCATTGTAGACCGCATAGAGCGACGTGGGCGTGGCGATGACACCACTCTTGGCAATGTTGATGTAGTTGCCCGTCACGGCGTTGCGCACGTAGAAAGCCCCCTCGGTGGTCTCGTCGGGCGTGATGATCCAGCGAGCATTGGCCACCGTCATGAGCGTGTCCGACGACTCGTTGGCGTCGGTCAGGCCGTTGCGGAACACCAGTCCCCCGCCGTAGTCGGCCAGATAGCGGCGCACCATGCTCGTCGTGGCCTTGCTGTCGCCGGCGCGGTTGCCCTTGCCGTAGCTGTAGACGACGTACACCTTGGTGGCGTCGTACTCGCCCCAGGTGGTCTTCTGCAACTTCTTGAAGTCCGTGATGTGCTGGCTGAGCACGTTCTCCACCGAGTCGATTTCGGTCTGCGTGGCCCCCAAGGCCTTGTAGTTAGACAGGTAGCCCTCGGCATTCTCCACGGCGGCCACGAGCAGGTCGCGTGCCTCCTCGGGATACTGGAGCGTGCCCGTGCCCGCCACGGCGCTCTTCAGCAGGTTCTCGCCCTCATCGATGCGTGCCTGCAGGTTCTTCACATAGAGTCCGATGAGCGTGCTGTCGATGGCTTGGAAGGTGAACACCATGTCGGCCCGCTCGATGGTGCCGCTGCCCCAAAGCCACTGCGTGGCGCTCTTGCCACGCAGCTGGTAGCCCTTGTTCTCGGGCGCGTTGATGCGATAGAAGGCCAGGGCCTCCTTGCTGCCCGACTGCGAGGCCACCTGGTCGGTAGCCCAGTTGATTTCGAACGTGGCCGGCTCGGTGCCCACACAGGCGTAGCCGCCCGCGTCGTCGGCGGGCTGCATGTAGGCCTTGGTGGAATAGGACTGCAGGGTGTAGCGTGTGGTGTCGGCCTCGTCGCGGGTGATGGCCCAGAGCAGCTTCGGGTCCTCCCAGTCGAAGTCGGTCACCACGCTCAGCCGGTTGTTGCTGACGGTGAAGTACTGTGGAGCCCCGCCGTAGTTGGCCGCGCTGTTGTAGTAGCGGCTGGCATAGCAGATGATGCGGTAGAGCTTTCCTTCCTTGGGCACGAAGACCGTCGTGCCCCCCTTCACGCCGCCGCCGGCCTGGGTGCCCTCGGGCTCGTTGATGCTCACCGTCTCCGAGTAGTTGGAATAGCGCGTTCCGTCGGTGGTACGGAGGCGGAAATAGTACACCCGCTCCGGGTCGAGGTTGGGAATCGACTTGAACGCGGCCTTCGGCGAAAGCGAGTCAATCTGCGTGAAGTTCTCGCCATCGTTGCTCATCTCCAGGAGGATGCCCGTGGCGCGGTCCTCCACATTGGTCCACGACAGGGCGGCCGTGGTGTTCGTGCCGCTCATGTAGCCTATTTTCAGTCCCGAAGGAGGCAGCAGGTAAGACACCTTTGCGGCCAGCGAGTTGGCATATTTCTCTATCCATAGGTAGCCGTCGTCGGCCAGCGTGGTGGCGTCAGAGGCGTCAGATGGGTTCAGCCCGTTGGCCGTTTCCCACTCGTCGGGAATGCCGTCGCCGTCAGTGTCGGTGGGGGCTGTGCCGCCATCGAGCGTGCCGATGCCGCCCACGTCCTCCTCCTTGTTGATGATGGCGCCCAGCGTGCCGAGCGACTTCAGCTGGTTGATGAGGCGCGCGTCGTGGCTGTCGCGCACCCGCGAGCATCCGGCCTGCTCCAGCACCGACTCGTAGGCCTGCTCGGCGGTCTCCACCGTCACGGGGATGGTGGGCGAGAAGTGGGGATAGGACATGATGGTGGCGTCCTCGTTCAGATAGAGCGAGCCGTTGAGCACGCCGTCGAGGTTGCTGTCCATCATGTTGCCCGACTGGTAGAGGTGGTCGGTCTCGGTCCACTGGCTGTACTTGCTGGAGCCTTGCGGGCCGGCGATGAAGTAGTTGTTAATCAAGTCCTGGTAGTTGTCGGCACTGGAGTGTCCGCCGACGACACCGTTGCCGCCGTTGTAGACCACCGAGTTGATCATCTGCGCGTAGCACTTCATCTTGGGGTTGCGGCTGTGGTTGTCAATCCAGAGGCAGTGCGAGATGGTCCAGTTGCGCGTGCCGTCGGTGATGGCGCCGAAGCGTTGCGGGTCGATGCCCTCCGAGATGATGCAATACTGCCACGTGATGTTGTTGGCGTCCTTGATGTGGACGTTGTCCCACCGGCCCCACGAGATGGAGCAATGGTCCAGGATGACGTTCTCGGCGTTGTCCATGGTGAGCGTCTCATCGTCCTTGGCCATGTTGATGGAGCCCCTCATGCGGATGTAGCGGAAGATGACGTTCGAGCAGTTGCGTATGAGCACGCGGTTGCCATAGATGGTGATGCCGTCGCCGGGAGCCGTCTGTCCGAGCACGGTGATGTTGTTATGCTTGTCGATGGAGACCATCTGCGATGAGTTCAGCTGGATGATTCCACCCACGTCGAACACCACGATGCGGTCGCTCCCGTTCAGGGCCTCGGCCAGCGAGCCCGGCCCCTCGGCGTTGAGATTGGTTACGTGCACCACCTTCCGGCTCTCGCGCCCTCCTGTGGCCAGTGCGCCGAAGCCCTCGGCGCCCGGGAAGGCCACCACCTGCGCCTGCAATGATAGCGCGGCGAGGACGAAGCAGAACAAGCTAATGACTCTTTTCATGATTTGCGGTAGATTGTTGTTATGAATTAAAATATGGGTGACTCTTTGTCATTTCTCTGCAAAGATATAAAAACCAAGGGAAAAAAAGAAAGGCAACCCTCATTTTTTTGGAGTTGCCTTTCCTTTTCATTTCTTTTCCAGTGAAGGAACTCACGCCCGCGGGCGCAGGTTTACTTCACAACGACCTTGCGCGTCACGCCGTTGGCATACTTCACGATGTTGACGCCGCGCTGGGGCTTGGCGAGGCGGGCGCCGTTGATGGCGTAGACGGCCACCACCTTGCCCTGGGCCTGGGCGGGCACGATTTCGGCAATGCCCGTGGCCTGCTCGGCGTACTTCTCGGCAAGCTCGGCCTCAAGAGCCTTCGAGTTGTCGCCCTCCACCATGACGTAGATGTCGTACACCTGCGGGCCGCTGCCGCTGGGGCCTTGGTACTCCTTCACGCGCACGTACACCTCGTCGGTGCCGGTGTAGCTCACGGTGTACTTCTTCCACAGACGCTTGGTGAGCTTCTGCGAGATGGTGTCGCCCACCACCGTCCAGTTCTCGCCGTCGGCCGAGGTCTCGATGCCCATCCGCTCCTGGCTGCCGCCGGCGGTGCCCATGAACATCACCACGTTGAACGGTCCCTGGAACTTCTTCGTGCTCTGGATGGCAGCGTTGAACTCATTGCTCACATACTTGTAGAACTGGATGTCGTTCTTGGTGATGAGCGTGTCGAGGTCGGCCGACGTGGCGGGGTTGTAGTTGCTGTCGTCGCCCACGTCCTTGCCCGGGCTCGTGTTCTGCCAAATCAGCGACTGGCCATACGACTTGAGGTACCAGTCGATGCCTGTGGTGTCGGCGGGATAGATTTCGGCTTCGCGCAGCGGATAGACGGGCACCTCCAGGCCATCCTCGTCAACCGTCGTGCCGATGGGGTCCTTGGTGGTGTCATACTGGCTCGCGGCGCTCGTGCCCCACGAGAACATGCCCTTGCCGTTGGTGCCGCCATAGCTGGAGTTGGCGTCGAAGTGCGACACAATGTCGATGAACACCTTGTCGTCCTTGATGTAGATGTCCTGCGTGTTCATCTCCGAGGGCACATAGGCTGCGCCGGTGGCGAAGGCGGTGAGCGTGCAGTGGTCGTTCAGCACGAACGGGCCGGTGTACTTCGTGGCGCGGGTGGTGTCGGTAGTAGCCTCGAAGGCATACCAGATGGTGGCGTCGGCATCGGTGGTGGTGAGCGTGATGGTGGTGGCGTCCGACTCGTCCACGCGGCTGATGGCCGGCGTGGCGGCCTGGTCGTACATGCGCACCAGCGTGTCGGCCACGGCGCTCGGCTCATAGCCCTGTCCCTGGGCGATGGCCTTCACGGTGGTCTCGGCGCTCAGCGTGATGGGCTCGGTGTACTTCGTGCCCGTGCCGATGGCGGGCTCGGTGCCGTCGGTGGTGTAGTAGATTTGCACGTAGGGTGCGGGCGACTCGATGGCCACGGTAGCCGTGCGGTTGCCATAGTGCACGTTGAAGGTGGGAGCGTCCGTGGCCGTGATGTCGGCCTTCGATGCGGCCAGGTTGGTCAGGGCGTTGGCCATGAGCTCGGCCACATTGGTCTCTTCAGTGGCGGCTGCCACCTTGGAGTCGATGGGGAGGAACATGTAGCCGTTGTGGGTGCCATTGTGGTTGTGGATGGCCACAACGCTCTCGTCCGACAGCGACGTGGCGAGCACGGCGTCATCGGCATAATACTCGCCCAGCTTCACACCCGTGAAAGGAGCCTCCTCGGAGTTGGAGAAGACGATGCCCGCCTGTCCGTCGGGCAGTCCGGCATCCTCGCCCGAGACGAGCGTCACGCCGGAGAAGAGCGGGTTGTTGGGCAGGCTGGTCACGGCGAAGAGGTCGCTCGTAGCCACGGCCTCACCATAGCCCCAGGCGTTGTAGAGGTTGGCGTTCAGGTTGAGCGTCGGCTCATAGGGCTGCACTTCCTTGAGCAAGGCCACGTTGGCGTTGTCAGTGGGGATGGTGGAGCTCAGCACGTTCACGTCGTAGGCGAGCAGGTCGTCGCGTGTCAGCGTCGAGCTGGCGTCGAGGGCCGTCACCTTGATGTTCTCGTTGGCCTGCAGCAGGGCGTAGGTCGGGTCGCTGTCCAGGTCGCCCGTGTAGATGTAGGCCACCTTCTTCTTCAAGGCGTCGGGGTCGTCGCCGTCGCCAATGACGATGCTGTAGATGTGGAAGCCGTTGGTGGCCTGAATCTTGTAGTCGCTGTCGGCCCCGGAGTTGTTGTAAATCACAGCCGTGTCGCGGCTCGTGGTGTTCCAGGCAGTGTTGCCGTCGGCGTCGGCGAATCCGTCGGTGATGCTCTTGAAGCCGCGTGACTGGCCATTGGAGTGGGTCTCATAGTCGATGGTGACCTTCTCGCCTGCCGGCACGTTGGGGATGATGACCTGGTCCTCGGTCTTCTTGCCGTTGATCCAAATCATGCCCTCTCCGTTGGAGTTGGAGTAGATGTTGATGTGGGCGGCGCTCTTGCCGTTGAAGACGAGCCCCTCGGTCTCGGAGATGGTAACCACGTTGCCGTCGACCGTTGCTGTCAGCTCACCGGTTGACGCACGCTTCTTCGACTCGAAATACACCTGGCTCGTGCTCTTTTGCGTCCACGAAGTCCCGGCCGCAGCGTCGGCGGTGAGATTAGATACCGTGAGTGCGCTCCACCCCTTGGTGAAGTCCCACGTCTTGCGTGTCTGGGCCTGTGCGCCCACGGTGAGGCACAGGGCAAACGCCGCTAGAGTAAAAAGTCTTTTCATAAGCTTTTTGTTGGAATTAAGTATTGATAAATTATAGTTTGATTCTTGTTCCCAAGCCTGGTCCGTCGCCCCCGTAAGGGGAGGAATGGATTC
>CAZVWX010000018.1:0-11890 GCA_964631105.1 uncultured Prevotella sp.
CAATAAAAATGAATGAAATTCATTTTGTATTGTCTTCGGTTTGCACTATCTTTGCCAACGAAATGGACAAGCAAGTGAAGAATACAGACCTTGTCGGCTTCCAGCCACCCTATCGCCGGGCCGACCAGTTGCGGCGATGGTGCTGGGTGGTGGCATGGACGGTGCTGGCGCGCCCCTTCCCGCGCAGTCTGATGGCGGGATGGAAGCGGTGGCTCCTCCGCCGCTTTGGCGCCCGTATGGCCCCGACGGCCGTCGTCTATGCCTCGGCGCGGGTCTTCATGCCGTGGAACCTGGTGATGGACGACTATGCCTGCCTGGCCGGTGGCGTCGACTGCTACAACGCGGCGCCCGTGCATATCGGGGCCAACGCGACGGTGAGCCAACGTGCCTTCCTCTGCACGGCGAGCCACGACATCACCGACCCGCACCACCGGCAGGTGGAGCGCCCCATTGTCATCGGCCCGCGGGCGTGGGTGTGTGCCGAGGCCTATGTCGGCCCGGGCGTCGTGGTCGGCGAAGGTGCCGTGGTCGGCGCGCGCGGATGCGCCTATCGCAATGTGGAGCCCTGGACCGTAGTCGGCGGGAATCCGGCCAAGTTCATCAAGAAGAGAGTAATTAAAGAGTAATGCAAGACATCAGTGCGATTATCTTGACGAAGAATGAGGAACTCCATTTGAAGCGTTGCATCCAGTCGTTAAAGCCTTTCTGCAAGGAGGTATGGATTGTCGACTCCTTCAGTACCGACCATACGTTGGATATAGCAAGGCAATGTGGCGCACGCACAATACAGCACGAGTTTTCCTACCAGGCACAGCAGTTCAATTGGGCCATTACGCATCTTGAGCTGGCGGGGACGTGGATATGGCGCCTTGACGCCGATGAATATGTCACACCCGATTTGGGAGAGCGGGTGAGGCGCCTGGTCGACGAGTGCGACAATGACGTGAATGGCATCATCGTGAACCGCGCCATCGTCTTCTTGGGACGGAAATTGAGGCATGGGGGATGGTACCCCGCCCCCCAAATCAAAGTCATCCGCAAGGGCTTCGGCCAGGCCGAGGACAAGGTCATGGACGAGCACTTGGTGGTGACCGGGGGGCGTACGGTGTATGCCGGTGGCGACCAGGTGGACGAGAACTTGCACGACTTGACTTGGTGGACCTCGAAGCACAACCGCTATGCCACGCAGGAAATGATGAACACGCTGCTCATGCGCTATGGCCTGGACTCGCCGTCGGAGCAAGTGCGCCCACGCCTCTTTGGCAATGATGCCGAACGCAAGCGATGGTTGAAGACGAGGTATGTTCGCATGCCCTTGTTCCTGCGCCCCTTCCTCTATTTCCTCTATCGCTATGTCTTCCTTTTGGGTTTCCTCGACGGGCGCGCGGGGTTTGTGTGGCATGTGCTCCAAGGCTTTTGGTACCGCTTCCTCGTCGATGCCAAGATTTTTGAAATCAAGAGACGCTTTGGCTTCGATGATGGGAAAATCAAGGCTTGGCTCTTGCAGAACAAGCCCGGACAACCCGGATGAATATTGGGCTTTGAGCCTTGCGGGAGGAAAAAGACGCGGGAAAATTTGCTTGTTCCAGGTCTAAGTCGTATCTTTGCACCCGCTAATCGGAGGGCGGCCATAAGGAAGTGGTGCCGGATAAGATTCGCCGCCAAGGCGCAGGTGACTTATCCGGCACCCCTTTTTTGTTGGCTCCCGCGGGGTTGGCTTCAGGTCAAGAAACGGAGGTAATCAAGTCAAGAAACGGAGGTAAAAGTATGAAGAGAGACAATCGTGACGCTTTGGACTATGGCGAGATGCGTGTCCCGCGTCTTTTCCGCAAGCTGTTTTTCCCCACGCTGCTGGGCTTGGTGTCGTCGGTGCTGCTCAATTTGGCCGACGGCATCTTTGTGGGGCGCGGCGTGGGCAGCAACGCCCTGGCGGCCATCAACATCGCCGCCCCCGTCTTCCAGATTGCCACCGGCATCGCCCTGATGTTCGGCAGCGGCGTGAGCGTGGTCGCCGCCGTCCATCTGAGCAAGGGCAACCGCAAGGCGGCCAACATCAACGTCACCCAGGCCTTCACCGTCGGGCTGCTGCTCATGGCCGTTGCCGTGGGCGCCATCAACGTGTTCCCCCGCTCCACGGCCCAGCTCTTTGGCGGCAGCGAGCTGCTCTATCCCATGGTGCACCAGTATCTTGTGGGCGTGAGCCCGTGCCTGCTGTTCATGGTGGTGAACATGGTGGGGCTTTTTGCCATCCGCCTCGACGGCTCGCCCAACTATGCCATGGTGGTGAACGTGTCGGGCGCCGTGCTGAACATCGTGCTGGACTGGCTTTTCGTGTTCCCCCTGCAGTGGGGCATCTTCGGGGCCGCCGTGGCCACGTCCATCTCCGCCGGAGCCGGCACGCTCCTCGTGGCGTGGTATTTCCACCGCCGGAGCCGCGTGCTGCACCTCTACCGGCCCAAGCTCTCGTCCACGGCCATCCGCCTCACCTTGCGCAACAGCGGCTATATGCTCCGGCTGGGGCTGCCCACGTTCATTGCCGAGACGGCCATTAGCTGCATGATGATTACGGGCAACTTCGTCTTCATGCGCCATCTCCACGAGGACGGCGTGGCCGCCTTCTCGGTGGCCTGCTATCTCTTCCCGATGATTTTCATGTTCGGCAACGCCATCGCCCAGTCGGCCTTGCCCATCGTGAGCTACAACTATGGCCTTGGCCGCCGGCAGCGCGTCCGGCAGGCCCTCCACCTCTCGGTGGCTTTGGCCAGCGGCCTCGGCCTGCTCATGTCGGTGCTGGGCTATGCGCTTGCGCCGCAAATCGTCGGGCTCTTCATCCCCTCGGCGTCGGCGGCCCATACCATTGGCGAGGCCGGCATCCCGCTGTTCCTGCTCACGTGCCTGCCCTTCACGCTCAATGTGGTGCTCATCGGCTACCTGCAAAGCCTGGAGCAGTATCGTCCGGCCACGGTGTTCATGCTGCTGCGGGGCTTCGCCGTGGTGGTGCCCTGCTTCCTGCTGCTGCCCGGGGTGGCGGGCACGGCGGGCTTGTGGCTCGCCGAGCCCCTCTCCGAGACGCTCACGCTCACGGCGCTGCTCTGCTTCCTCGCCGCCCGGCGGTGGCGGCATTGACCCCGCGGGGTGGCGGAGCCCTGCCCCCGCGCCGGCTATTGGTCGTAGCTGTTGAAGAAGGGCTGCTCCACCTGCTTCCCGGGCGCGTTGGTGAAGAGCAGACGCTTCAGATAGGGTGTCGGCTCGCCGTCGACGGGATAGAGGCGGAAGCTCCCGCTGATGCCGAGGCCGTCGGTCATCACCGTGCCTTGCGGCCAGATGTTCTTGTTGAAGGGTGAGGCCACGCTCACGACGTGGCTCAACAGGACAGCCCCCTCGCCGTCGCGCTCCACACCGATGTTCTTTCCCTCCACGGGCACCACGACGAAGCCCCGCCCGCCATCGTCGGTGAGCATGGCCACGTCCACGTCCATGCGGTTGCCGGGGAAGTAGATGTCGTCGCCCTTCAGCTCGTGGCACCCATACCAGGAGAGCCGGCTGCGACCCGGCATGCACGCATAGGGGCCGCGGCCAAGGTATCGCAAGGTGGCATCGCCACTCCCCAGCCCAGTGAGCAGGGTCAGGCCCGTCTCCAGTGCCTCGCCGTCGCCATGCGCCTGCACGTTGTAGCCGATGCGGAAGGCATAGCCCTCCTGCGCGACGCTGATGAGGCCCTCGGCGAAGTGTGTGCTGTCGCAGTCGAAGCGCACGCGGAAGGTGCGCTCCCTGCCGTCGCCTTTGTCCTGGAGGGGCTTTATCCAAGAGGGCTCCAGCAGGTGCTTGCCCCACAGGTGGTGCTTCTTGCCCTGCTCGCCCGCCAGCGTGGCCGCTGACGAGAGCGTGGCCTTGCGACCCATGCGCAGGCGCAGGTGCCGCTCCATCCAGACTTGCAGGTCACGAGCCGTCAAGGCCCTTGCCGGCTCGTTGCTGATGGAGTCGGAGCAGATTTGTCCGCGTCCGCCGTCCAGCCGGAACGATTGCCGGTAGAGCTCGTTGCCGCGGTTGTCGGCAAACGACACCACGGCGTAGCCCAGTTCGTGGCGGGGCAACGACGCGAACAGGCTGACGCGCTTCCGCTCGTGCGGAGGCACGTCGCACCGGGTGGAGAGCGTTTTCATGAGTTGTCCGCCCTCGAAGTATTCCACCTTGCAGGTCAGCGCCGCGAGGTTGGTGAAGTCGTAGCGGTTTTCCACCGTGCAGGTCCCATCCTCTTCCAAGCTGACGACCACGGGCGCGTAGACCCCGCGCAGCTCCCAATAGTCGGTTTGCGGGAAGCGGTTGGGATAGACGATGCCGTCGGTGCCGAGGATGCCCTTCATGTCGTAATGCGCGTCGGGCTTGAGCCACACCTCTTCCGTCGGCTCATAGCGCGAGCCGATGTGGCGGTCGTGCCTCAACAATCCCTGGTCGGCCCATTCCCACACGCATCCGCCCGCCAGGTGGTCGTGCTTGTACCACTCGTCGGCCAAGCCCTCGATTTGTCCGAAGTCGAGCCCCAGCGCATGCGCGCATTCCGTATTCACCAAAGGCACCCGCAGCTCCGGCCCCCATTTGCGCAGCTCCGAGCTTAGGGGATAGTGGCAGCTGAGCATGGTGAGCGAGTCGTCGTCGAGCTGCATCAGCTGCAGGAAGGGGCGGTGCGTGCTGGGGAACACGTTGGGTCGCGAGGGGTCCAGGCGCAGCACGTAGTGCGCCGTGCGGAGCCCGTTGTCGGTGACGGGGTTCTCGTTGCCCACGCTCCATACCACCACCGACGGGCGCAGCTTGTGTTGCTGCACGGTGAGCCACGCCCGCTTCTTCAGCTCGGGCAGGGTGGCGGGGCGTTTCAGATACTTGTCGCCAAAGCCGAACGGCACCTCGCAGATGGCATAGAAGCCCAGCGAGTCGAGCATGTCCATGAAGTGGGGCGACGGCGGATAGTGCGAGCAGCGGATGGCGTTGATGTTGGCAGCCTTCATCATGCGCAAGTCCTGCAGCATCTCGGCCTCCGTGATGGCCCTTCCGTTCACCGCGCTCTCGTCGTGGTGGTTCACGCCCTTGAGCTTCACGGCCACGCCGTTGATGCGGAACACGCCGCCCTGCCACGCCACCGTGCGCACGCCGACGCGCCTTTCCACGGTTTCCACAACCCGTTTCCCCCTGAGCAGGCTCACCCGGAGCGTGTAGAGGTAAGGGCTCTCGGCCGACCAAAGCCTGGGCTGGTCGATGCAGAACGAGAGCGAGTCGTCCTTCACGCGTGTGTTGTCATAGATGGTCTTTCCCCCGGCGTCGCGCAGCTCCACCCGCCACGCGTGCTTTCCCGGCGTCGCGGCCATTTCCAGCCTCACCCGGGCTCTCCCGGCAAGGAGCTCGTAGCCGATGTCCAAGTTGCTGACGTGCTGCTTCGGAAGCGCATAGAGCGTCACGTCGCGCGAGATGCCCCCGAACACCCAGTCGTCGTTGGTGTCGAATTCCCAATAGGGCACGCCCGTTTGCGTCACCACCACCTTCAAGCGGTTGGATTCGCCGAAGCGCACCGCGGGTGTGATGTTGAACATGGAGCGGTTGAACGCCGAGTGGAACGCGCCGATGCTGTCGCCGTTGACGTAGAGGGTGTAGCCGTTCTCCACGCCGTCGAAGCCTATCCACACGTCGCCGCCCCGCCATGCGTCGGGCAGGGTGAACGTGCGCTCGTAGACGCCGCTGTGCGCGGGATGGTCGTTGTCGAAAAAGTTTGTGCGCGAGTTGCCATAGACGGGCTGGGCAAATCCCTGCATGTCCCAGTTGCCCGGCACGCGGATGGAGCTTTCGGGTCCTGTGCCGTCCAGCCGGAACTGCCAGGTTCCGTTGAGCGAGATGCGGTTTTGCGGGTCGGCGTCGACGGGGACCAGCGTTTGCGCCCGCGCGCCCACCAGACCGCAGAGAACGGCCAGCGACGCCAATACTTGTTTCTTCTTCATAGATTACGGTTCATTTTGTCTTCCTCAGCTTGATGTTCTTGTAGGCTATGCGCTGCCTCCGCCACGTGTAAACCACGTGCAGCGAGCCGTCGCGCCCCTCGATGACGGCCGGATAGGAATACTGGCTGATGGGGCTGTCCTCCAGGGTGAGCGCGTGGGCGAAGTGCTCGCCGTCGCCGCTCACGGCCAGGCTCAGGGGCGTGCGCACCCCCTTGGGCGTGCCCATGATGGTCTCGAAGTCGTTGTACACCAGCGCGTGGGTGCCGTTGGCGAGCGTCACGGCGTCGGTGCCGCTCTGGTTGTTGGGAATGTCGGTGAGGGTGACGCGGCTCCACGTGGCCCCGCCGTCCCGGCTGTACGACTGGGCCAGCTTGCCGTTGTGCGTGCGCATGAGCACCTTCAGCCGTCCGTCGGCCAGGCGGAGGATGCTGGGCTGGATGCACTTGATGGGGTGCATCTTGCCGTCGTCGGTGAGCACGGCGCTGTCCGCCTCGACGGGCCCGACGAACTCCCACGTGCCGTCCTCCGGACGGAACAGCTCCACGTGGAAGGTCCACCACTTGCCTTCCGAGCTCGACGGACACACCAGCCGTCCGCCGACGAGCTCGGGCTTGTTCTTCACCGGCCCGATGAAGCCCTTGGGCAGCATCTCGCGCCGCCCCCACGTGCGCCCGCCGTCGTCCGACCGCACCAGGCATCCCTGCCAGTCGCCCACCGATGTTCCCACCTTGTAGAACAAGAGCAGCTCGCCGTCGGGCATGGCGAAGAGCACGGGGTTCCAGCACGCCTTGCGCTTCAGCTCGGGCCGGCGGGCCGCCAGGCGGGCCAGCTCCTGGGCCGAAGGCCGGTGGGCGTAGTCGTAGGCGTAGTCGGGCATGTCCTTGATGGGTCCGGCAAAGGCCGTGGTCGTGGCCGTGTCGACGCCCGACTTGCCCGCCAGGGCGGCGTCGGCGTCGCCCAGGGCGAACACCCCGTCGGCGGCGAGCACGGGCGGCTGCCATGCCCCGGAGCCCTTCGGCTTGCGGCTCACCCAGACGCACACGTCGGGGTTGCGCTCGTGCGTGCCACCGAAGTAGGCCGCCACCAGGTCGCCGTTCTTCAGCTCGGCAATGGTGGAGGCGTGGGCCTGGGGGAAGGGGGCGAAGTCGTAGAGGAACTCGTCGGTGCGGATGGCCGCGTCGGAGGTGGGGATTTCGGTGTCGAACACGTAGCTCCCGCTGCCCACCTCAGTGGTCTTGCCGCCCGGCAGGCACACCGTGGCCCTCGTGCCCGGCGGCACCGTCACCTCCCAGTGCAGCTGCTGCAGGGTCTTCCGCCAGCAGCTCCTCACGAGTCCGTAGGGCGTGTCGTAGCTCGCGTCGGTGCTGAAACAGTCCTCGATGCCGAACTCCGGGCTGAGCACCAGGTGCTTGTAGGCCGTGCTGCCCTCGGCCTGGCGTATGCCCCCCAGGTACTGGTAGCACCAGGTGAGCAGGTCGCCGAGCAGCATGACGTGGTTGCCCGAGTTCATCGACGGGTTGGCCTTGTCGCCGTTCCACAGCTCCCAGATGGTCGTGGCCCCGTTCTCGGCCATGTAGCCCCACGAGGGGTACGACCGCTGCGTGGCCAGCAGGTAGGCCACGTCGGCGAAGCCGTTGTCGCTCAGTCCGCGCAGCAGCCAGCTGATGCCGATGACGCCGCACGTCACGTGGCCGCCGCCCCCGGTGATGATGTTGGTCACAAGGTTCTTCGCCACCTCCGCCTTGATGCTGTCGGGCACGATGCCGAAGGCCAGCGGCAGCAGGTTGGCCGTGGCCGTGTTGTTGCCATAGAACACGCTGTCGGGATAGAGCGTGTGGCCGGGGCGTGGCGACGTGCCGCGCCTCAGGGTGAGAAACGTCCTGTTGAAGGCCTCGGTCAGCTCGGCGCGCTTCGTGCGCCAGGCCTCCACGTCGGCCTCGTGGCCCGCCATGGGCGCGAACTTCTCCATCAGCCGGAGTATGCCGACGCCGTAGGCCGTGGCGATGAGCTTCCCGTCGGTTTGGCGCGTGCGGTCGTTGGAGTGTGTGATGGTGAGCTTCTCGGGCGGCACGCACCAGTCGCCGTATTTGTCCTTGGTGATGATGCCGCCGCGCTCATACTCGTCGAGCATGTGCGTGAGCCATTTGCGGATGTAGGGGTAGCTCCTGACGATGGGCCCGGCGTTGCCATACTGCTCGTAGAGCATGTCGCAGGCCATGGGGAACACCGCCGGCCACGTCATGTTGTCCTCGTAGTAGTTCCAGTAGGCCGGCGTCACGTTCGACAGGGAGCCGTCCTCCCGCACGCCGTCGCGCAGGTCGGCCATCCACTTGGCGTAGAGGCGCTCGTTGTCGAAGAGGAACGACTCGCCCAGGCAGCCCGCCGTGCGGTCGCCGAGCCAGGGCTGCCGCTCGTTGCGCTGCGGGCAGTCGACGGGCATGCCCTTGTAGTTGCTCTTGACGCCCCACCAGGCGTTGCGCAGCACGTGGTTGAGCAGCGTGTCCGACGTGGCCAGGCGGCCTGTCGCCGCCATCGGGTCGCCCACGGTGTAGGCCATGAGGTCGTCGGCCCGGACCCCGGTGGGGCCGCTCACCTCGACGTAGCGGAAGCCGTGGTAGACGAAGGTGGCGTGCCACTCCCTTCCCTGCTCGCTGCCGCTGCACACGTAGACGTCTTCCGAGCGGGCGTTGCGCAGGTTGTCGGTGTACAGGTTGCCGTCGCCGTCGAGCCGCTCGGCGTAGCGGATGCGGATGGTGTCGCCGCGGCGGGCCCCGCTGACCTTCATGCCGACCCATCCCGCCATGTTCTGCCCGAAGTCGGCAATGAGGCCGCGCGCGCCCCAGTGCGAGGCCACGGGCCTGCCCATGGGCTCCATCACCATGTTGGGCGTGGGCTGGGCCCGGAGCGTGCCGTCGGGGATGGCCGCGCGCTGTGCCGGCGTCCATTGCGAGTCGTCGAATCCCACCCGGTTCCATCCGTCCATCTCCATGCGGGCGTCGTATTCCTCGCCGTCGTACTCGTTGGCGCAGCGTATGGGGCCGGCGGTGGTGAGCTTCCAGCTCTCGTCGGTGGCCCACGTCTCACGCTTGCCGTCGGCATACTCCACAATCACGTTGACGCGGCACTTGGGCAGCCCGAAGCAGGTGGTCTTGGACGCCTTCTCCTGCCGTGGCGGGAACACCCGTCCCGCCTCCAGGCTCACGCCGAGCGCGTTGGCGCCCCGGCGCAGCTGCGGCGTGATGTCGTAGGTGTTGTAGCAGACGGTCTTGCGGAAGTCGGTGGGCACGGGGCGCAGCACCTCGTTGCGGCCTATCTTCTCGCCGTTCACATAGAACTCGTACAGGCCGAAGCCCGCCACGAAGGCCGTGGCCCGCCGCACGTCGGTGCGCGCCGTGAACTCCCGCCGCAGGTATCGGGCCGCCAGCCGGGTGTGCATGCCCCGCTGGTCGCCCGGCTGCAGGTCCTCCAGGCCAATCCAGCGGCCCCGCCAATGTGTCTCGCCGAGCAGTCCGATGGAGAAGTGCTGCGGCTCGCTCCATGCCGACCGCCCCTTGTTGGTGCCGACGCGCACCGTCCACCAAGCGTGCTGGTTGTCGGCGAGGCGCTTGCCCGCATAGGCCACCCATAGTTGCTGGTCTGAGGCCACCGGGCCGCTGTCCCAGAGGTCGGCGGCGTCCTCGCGGAGCTTCTCCTTCGTCGAGGCCACGAGGATGCGCCACGAGGTCTGCACGGTGTTCTTCTTCTCCGATGCTATCTTCCATGAGAACCTGGGCTCCGTCGTGCCGATGCCGAGCGGACTCACCTGGTTTTCCACTTTCACGTCGTACACGCCGACGCCCTCGGCCCTCATCCCGAGCGGGAGCAGGCACGCCAGCAGCCAAGCAAATAGATACTTTCTCATTCCGTTTGTATGTTTCTGAATGTCAACGATTGATGGATTATTCGTTCAAGTTGCGCTTCGCGTCGGCCACCGCCCGGTCGGCCAGGCTCTTCTGCGTGGTGCCGATGTAGTCTTTGTCCGCGTCGATGGCAATGAGCACGCCGTCGCTCACCTCGCCCTCCCTGGACTGTGGGGCCGCCAGCTCCACGATGCCGTCCTCATACGCGCCGCGGTAGTCCAGGCGGCCCGTGGCGGCGTCCATCCACCACACGTTCTTCCGCCGCCCCGAAATCTTGCGCAGGTCGACGCGCATCGGGTTGGAGTGGTAGTTGTACACCAGCAGGTAGTCCTTGCCCCGTGTGGCGATGAGGCGGTCGTAGCGCCGTCCGTTCTTGCCCGCTATGACCGACTGGTCGGGCTGCCGGTCGAAGTAGGGCAGGGCGAGCATCAGGTTCTTGAGATGCCGCATCTGGTTGAACCCCGGGTCGCGCAGCGCCTCATACCACGGCTTCTCCTCGCCGTCGACGCCGTAGCCCGTGGAGTAGCCGGGCTTGATCATCTGCATGATGGAGTTGTGGCCGTAGGTGTGGCCGCAGCTGCCGGCGAACACGCTCCAGTAGGCATAGCGCCTCACGTCGCACGCCTGCCAGCGGCCCTGCCGGGGGTCGTGCAGGCCGATGGGGATGCACTCGTAGCTCGGCTCGCCGTCGAGGACGGGCTTTACGGGCTTGTGAGCCCAGGTGGAGTCCACATACATCCAGCTGTCCTCTTCGGTGCTGTCGGGGATGGGGTAGTCCTTGTTGCCCATGCGCTGGCCGTAGCGGCGGTGCCCGCTCTGGAACATGTGGAAGTCCATCCACGCGGCCTTGCTCCACCAGCGGGCCGAAGTGTAGCGGCCGCGCGGATGGAAGGTCATCAGGTGGTTGTGGTCGATGGCCTTGATGCTGGTGGCCAGCGCCTCCCACACCTCGGGGTGTATGTCGCCCTGTATGTCGCCGCCCATGATCCAGACGATGTTGGGCCGGTCCTTGTAGCGGTTGGCCAGGAACTCGCCGTAGCCCCGGGCCTGCGCGGCGTCGATGGCGCCGCCCTTCACCTGCGACCCCCACACGGCCACCAGGCCGATGTAGATGCCGTTGCGCGCCGCCAGGTCGACGATGTAGTCCAGGTGGTCCCAATAGGAGTACACGCCCTCGGGGTCGGCCTTGGCCATGTCCCACCCGCAGGGGTTCGACTCCTGCCCGTAGATGTTGACCGAGGGGAGGCCGTTGATGACCTGCACCTGCACCACGTTGTACCCCGCCTGTCGGCATTGCTTCAGATAGAGCCCCGCCTCGTTGCGGTCCAGGCGGGCGGGCAGGAGCCACCCCGTGTCGCCCAGCCAGAAGAAGGGCTTACCGTTCTCGAATTGCAGGAAACGGTGGTTGGCCGACACGGTGAGTCGACCGTTGCTCCATGGTTTTTCCTGGCTGGCCGCTGCCGCGGGGGCCAGCGCTCCCATCAGGCACAACGTAGCGGCGATGTTCTTCAGATTCATTGACTTGTAGATTGTTTTTAGTTGTTTGTTCTTTCAGCCCGCCTCCTGCCCGTAGCGTCCACCGGCACGAGGCCTGGCCCGCCGGGGGCCGTGGCTGGGATATAGTGCAAAGTTACTCATTTTCCACAGATTCTACAAGCCCCGCCCCATCATTTTTTTCGAATTCTGCCAGCCGCGGGGTGGGGTTGGGGTGTCACTCCCAGTCAACCAGACAGTTAGCTCTCCGGCAATTCCTCTGTATTCTTCCACAAAACCACGCAGGCGGAGCCGGGCGTGTGGTCCCCATCTGTCCCTCCTTTGCCGGGCGTGTTGTTCCCATCCGTCCATCCTTTGCCCGGCGTGTTTGTCCCCATCCTCCATCCTTTGCGCAGCGTGTGGCCCCATTCGTCCATCCTTTGCCCGGCGTGTTGTCCCCATCCGTTCCTCCTTTGCGCGGCGGGTTGTCCCCCTCCGTCCATCCTTTGCGCGGCGGGCTTGCCCCCCCCCGTC
>CAZVWX010000019.1:0-11851 GCA_964631105.1 uncultured Prevotella sp.
TTACCCGCATCCCACCGGCAATATTGAGAAAAACATCCTTTTGCATCAGTTTGAATCCCACGCGCTTTTCAAGCACAGCCAGCAGCATGTTGAGCCGCCGCTGGTCGAACCCCGTGGCCACACGCTGAGGTGTGCCGTAGGCCGCCGTCGACACCAAGGCCTGTGTCTCGATAAGGAAGGGCCTAACGCCCTCGATGGCGGCAGATATGGCCACACCCGAGAGCCCGTCGTGGTCCTCGGTAAGGAGGAGCTCTGACGGGTTGGCCACAGGGCGGAGCCCTCCTTGCTCCATTTCATAGATTCCTAGTTCAGAAGTACTTCCAAACCTGTTCTTCATGCTTCTCAGCAGTCGGTAGACATCATGCTGGGTGCCCTCAAACTGGATTACCGTGTCGACAATATGTTCCAAGATTTTCGGACCGGCCAGCGAGCCTTCCTTATTGATATGGCCGATGAGTATGACGGGTATGCCGCTGGTCTTGGCAAATCGGAGCAGGGCTGCCGCACATTCCCTCACCTGCGACACGCTTCCCGGACTGCTCTCCACGGCATCGGTGGCAATGGTCTGTATGGAGTCGACCACCACCAGCTGGGGCGCGACCTCCCTGATGTGCTCGAAAATCTTCTCCAGCACCGTCTCGCAGAGCACGGCGATGTGCCCCTGCGCCTTGTCTTTGTCGGCGCGCTGTCCGCACAGGCGGTCGGCACGTAGTTTGATTTGGTGTGCGCTCTCCTCTCCACTCACATAGAGCACCGTCAGTTCGGGCATGTTCAGCAGTGTTTGCAGGGTGAGCGTGCTCTTGCCTATGCCCGGCTCGCCTCCCAGCAGGGTGATGCTGCCAGGCACCAGTCCCCCGCCGAGAACGCGGTTGAGCTCGGTGTCGTGCGTGTCGATGCGTGGCTCATTCTGCACCGAGATGCCGTCGAGCCTCACGGCTTTGGTGCTGCGTCCGTCCCACGGCGCGGCACCTTGGCGAACGCTCATGGCGGTGTCGCGGGCCGCCGAGGAACCCGTGGCGGAAGCGATGTGAATCTCCTTGAATGTGTTCCATTGTCCGCACGACGGGCACTTGCCAAGCCACTTCATGCTCTCGTAGCCGCAGTTGGAGCACACATATGCTGTCTTGTCTTTTCCCATGGTCTTGATTTAACAGCTACAAAAGTACGGATTTTTTTCATCGTTACAAAATAAATTGGTAACTTTGCGGCATGATGAGAAAAATCCTGCCCGTTGTCATGATGGCCGTAGCGTTGCTCTCGGCTTGCGGCAACTCCTATCAGAACAAGCGTCGGCTGTCGGCCGCCGAGCGGGCGCGTACCGACAGCATCGACAAGGCCGCTCTGAAGATTGCCGTGCTGCCCACCCTCGACTGCATGCCCCTCTACGTGGCCCGGGCGGAGGGGCTCTTCGACACGCTCGGCGTGGAGGTGCACCTGAAGCCGTTTGCCGCGCAAATGGATTGCGACACGGCCTTTGAGCACCATTGCGTAGAGGGCATGGTGACCGACTTGGTGAGGGCCGCGAGGCTCCGGCAGCGTGGCATGAGGCTGCTCATGCCGGCGGCCACCAATGCCTATTGGCAACTCATCACCAACCACAACGCAAGAATACGCGAGCTGCGGCAACTGGGCGACAAGATGGTGGCCATGACACGCTATTCGGCCACCGACATGCTAAGCTCCCTCGCCGTGGACTCGGCTAAGCCGAAGAATAGCGTCTTTCGTGTGCAAATCAATGATGTAAAGGTACGGTTGGCCATGCTTCTGAACAACGAGATGGATGCCGTGATGCTCACCGAGCCCCAGGCTACGACGGCACGCATCCATGGCAACCCGATGCTGATGGACAGCCGGAGCAAGAACCTGCACTTGGGTGTAATCGTCTTCGACGCCGATGCCGTTGGCAGCCCGCGGCGCAAAAGGCAGCTGCAGCTCTTCATCAAGGCTTACAACCAAGCCTGCGATAGTCTCAACAAGCTCGGAACGGGCCATTACGCCGACATCCTGGAACAATCTCTCGGGGCCGACGCCAAAACCATCAAAGCCCTACCCCACCTCACTTTTCCCCATGCGCAGCCTCCCCGGCAGCGCGACATCAACAAAGCGAACATCAAGTGGAACTGACTCAATTGGACTTTCTCTTCAAGGCAAGAAAGATGCTGGCCGAGCAACGGCTCGCCGAATGCATCGCCTTCTTGAAAAAACACATCCCCCACGGGGGGCAACGGTATGCGGAGGCCTTGCTCCAGGCTGAAGAAGATTACAACCGCATGCTCGACTTCTATGCCTTGGGGTATCCTGACGAGCAGAGAGAGCGTGTCTTCTCTATGCTCTGTTCTCGGCTCACCGACATCGTGCACGGCTTCTGCCTGCAATACCAGGAAAACAAGTCGCAGACGTTCCAGAAGGCGTTGCGCACGGTGGCCGGCCGAAGTCTGCAAATTGACGAGGTGAGGGGGCGGCTGGAGGATTTTGTGGCCAATGTCGCCATGCTGAGCCTGGAGAATGACCCGGCACGGATGGAAGAGCAGAAACATGCGCTCTATACGCAACACTACGACGACATGGAAGTCATCTTCAACGAGATTCTTCTCTCCGAGGCATGGAGTGCGACCGATGCTGCCGATTTTGCAAAGTTGCTCACGTCGCCCACCATCGACATGAAAGACCTGCAGACGCTTGTGGGCGCCATCACGCTGGCGGTTGTGCAGGTGCCCGATTTTCACAAGTTTGCCTGTCTGGCGCGAGTCTACGGGCAGACTTCTGACGAAACGGTGCGCCAACGGGCCTTTGTGGGATGGGCTTTCGCTGCCTGTGCGCTTCTGGCGGAAGGATATGGTGGCGACATGTCGTTGCTCGACACGCTCTGCGACAATCCGCAAGTGCGGAATGATTTATTCGAACTGGCGGTACAGGCCTTCTACTGCCGCAGTGCGGAAAAGGATTCAGAACATATACAGAAAACCGTCATGCCCGACATCATTGAGAACAGCAACATCCGGGCCTCGCGGTTCGGCATCATCGAAGAGAAGGAGGACGACGAAATGGAGCAAATTCTGCATCCCGATGCCGACGACAAGCGTATGGAGGCTATGGAGCAGGCCATGAGGCAGATAGAGAGCATGCAACGACAAGGACGCGACATCTATTTCGGTGGTTTTTCGCAAATGAAGCGCTTTCCGTTCTTCTATAAGATGTCGGCTTGGTTCCTGCCTTTCGATGCCAACCACCCGGCCCTTTACGATTCCGGCCACGACGAACTGAGAAGCCTGCTCTTGCGCCAACTCAAGCATATGCCGTTCTGCGAGGGCGACAAGTTCAGCTTCGCCTTGGCGCTGGACACCGTGCTTGAGCGACTGCCCAAGAACCTCAAGGAGATGATGAAAAACGGAGGCAGTCTGACCGGCGGCATCGGCGACGAAGTGAAAGGCCCAGCCTACATCCGCCGGCGTTACCTGCAAGACCTCTACCGGTTCTACAGGCTTTTCCCCACGAGTTCAGAATTGGTCAACCCCTTTGAGCAGCATCACGGCGCGTATGTCTTCCTGGTGCTCCCACTCTTGAAAACCCGGACCGACAAGGTGGAGGAACCCGCCGAACGCCTGGCAAGATTTCTGCTGAAGAAAAAGGAGAAAACGCTCTTTTGCCATGTGGCCTCATGCCTCGCCGACAACCGCATGGGGAACTATCTGAAAGCCTATGCCGATTACATCCGTCACGACTACACCGGCGCCCTAGAACGTTTGGATGAGAACACGGTGGAGCCGGTAGACGATGAGAATCCAGAGGCCGTCGAGCCTGTCCTGCGACTCGAAGCGAAACTGCGTTTCCTCAACGAGGACTATTCCAAAGCTGCGGAAATCTACGAAAGGCTCCACGCCCGACATCCCGACAATCTTACGATTGCCTTGCAATATGCCGCCTCGCTGCTGAATGCCTGCGACACACAACGAAGCGTCCCCCTGCTGGCACAGATGAACTATGAACATCCCGGTGAGGCACGCATACAGCGACTTCTAGCCTGGGCGTATGTGTTGCAGGGCCATCCGGAAAAGGCAGCAGGGATATATGACAGGCTTCGCGAACAACATCTCTTTGATGCCTCCGACCCGATGAGCGCGGGCTACTGCTATTGGTTTTGCAACCGCCGGAAACTTGCCGCAACCATGTTCGTTGAAGCCGCCAAGGCTCGCGGCGGCGTGGACGAGGTTTGCCGGCAATTCAAGCGTGACGCCACACTGCTCGAACAATATCACATCGACGACTTCGAACAACTCGTGATGGGCGAGCTTATATGCCGCGACGGCCTGACATAGCATGTGCCAACCCTTCCTGGACATGGGCAGGAACCCAAACACAGGAACTGGCCACGTGCCGACCACGGAGAAAATGCAGACCCGCAAAAATGTGATACGTTAAATTGCGGAATTGATTTTGTTTTTCACTTGGTTTGCCGTACCTTTGCAGAGTACAACGCCATGGCTGCGTTGACGGCACGTGGCACGCGCTTGTGTCCGGCGGGCGCGACGGCAGGGATGCAACCCCTGCCTATGAGTTTCAACGGAAAAGAAGACAGATGAAGAAAATGAAAAGAATAAAGGCTTCGGCCCTGGTGATGGGCGTCGTACTCGCTCTCACGGGATGCGCCACATCGAAGGATTATCAGAAAGCGGCTTATTTCCAAAATGCCGACGAAGTGGATTTGGAGGCCTCGCGCGGGCTTTATGACATGAAGATCAAGCCCCTGGACTATCTCAACATCAACGTCACCTCAACCGACCTGTCGGCCTCGGCGCCCTTCAACCTGCGCACGGCTGACAAGTCGACGCTCCAGGCGACCACGTCGAAGTCGGTCTACCGTTCCAACTATGGCGACCAACAGGGCTATCGCGTCAGCAACGACGGCACCATCAACTTTCCCGTCGTGGGCAAGCTGAAGGTGGTGGGCCTCACCCTGCCGCAATGCGAGGAACTGATACAGCAGCGCATCGCGCCCTACTTCACGGCGCAAAACCAACCTGTTGTGAAGGTGCAGGCCACCAACTTCGTCGTCACTGTCACGGGCGAGGTGTCCAGCCCCCAGGTCGTCACCGTCACGGGCGACCGCATCTCCATTCTCGAAGCCATTGCCCGCGCGGGCGACCTCACCGTCTACGGGCGGCGCGACAACGTGATGCTCATCCGCGAGGATGCCGACGGCGCCAAAGTGGTGCACCGTTACGACTTGAACGACGCGGGCATCTTGAACGATCCGTATTTTTATCTCGACCAGAACGACGTGGTGTATGTGGAGCCCAACGGCGTGAAAAAGGGCAACGCCGACATGGGAGCCGCCACTTCGTTGTGGTTTTCTGTCTCCGGGCTCTCCACAAGCGTCATCTCGCTCATCTACAACCTCGCCCACAACTAGAAGCATCGTCCGATGGAAATCCATCCCGTTGCGACTTTCCACTCTCCCTTCGCCTCGAAGTTCGGCATTCCGCGCCAGGCGGGCGTGGTGCCCACCCTTCGGGGCGAAGTGGTCTTCGAGCACGACTACCGCAACGCCGATGCCTTGCGGGGCATCGACGGCTTCGACTTCCTTTGGCTGGTGTGGGGGTTTTCGGCCAACAGCCATGCGCCCACGAGCCCGATGGTGCGGCCGCCCCGTCTCGGGGGCAACGAGCGTGTGGGGGTGTTTGCCAGCCGGAGCCCCTTCCGGCCCAATGGGCTCGGCCTCTCGGCGGTGCGTCTGGAGAGGGTGGAATGGGCCACGGCGAGGGGGCCGGTGCTTCACGTGCTCGGTGCCGACCTGATGGATGGCACGCCCGTCTTCGACATCAAACCCTACATCGCCTATACCGACAGCCATGCCGGGGCGCGCTCGGGCTTTGCCGCCGTACACGACTGGCAACGGCTGCACGTAGCCCTCACCCCCGCCGACCGCCAGGCACTTTTCGAGCGCGGACTTGACGCGACGGACGTAGGCCAGCTGGTGGCCGTAATCGGCGAGGACCCGCGCCCGCAATATCAAAAAAATCCCTCGAAAGTGTATGGTTTCACTTTCAAGGGAGTTGAAGTACGCTTCCGTGTCGAGGGCGACACGGCCCTGCTTGCATTCTAGCCGCGCCAGACCGTCAAGACACCGGCGGGTCAGCCGGGGTCACTTGTCTACATTCACGATGACATACTTTTTCGAACCCAGCCCGATGTGCTCGGCCCAGTCGATGGTGTGCGTTCCGTGCTGCTTGTCGATGCGCTTGAGCAAGTCGGTGGGGTCGTTGTCGGCCGTCACCTTCTGCTGGTTGATGATGTCCACGCAGGCCTGGTCGAGCGCCACGGGGTCAGTGGAGGCCAGGATGCCATAGTCCTTCAGCTTCACCGGCTCGGGATGGTCGACGCAGTCGCAGTCGATGCTCATGTTGTTCATCACGCTGATGAAGATGATGCCGTTCTCCTTCTTGAAGTAGTTCACCACAGCCTGGGCCGCGGCAGCCATGCTTTCCAGGAATCCGTCCTGGTCGCCGATGTATTTGGGTGTCCATAGCGAGTCCATGCGGAGCTTGTTCATCTTGCCCGCCGAGTGGATGTAGGCCTTGCCGTTTTGGCTGGCACATCCTATGGAGAGGTTCTTCAGTGCTCCGCCATATCCACCCATGGGATGCCCCTTGAAGTGGTTCAGAGCAATCATGAAGTCGTAGTTGGCCAGATGGCCGCCCACGATGTCGTAGTTCAAGTGGGTATGGTCGCGCACGGGGATGCGTATCTCGTCATACTCGTCCATGATGTCTACGGGGAAGTAGCTGGTGAACCCGTGACGGTCAATCACCCTCCAGTGGTTGGCCGTGTTGTCGCGCTCATCGTTGGGGTCGCTGCCATAAGCGGTGTTGTTCTCCACGATGGTGCCGTCCACCTCGTACACCAGGTTCTTGATTAACTCGGGCTTCAGATAGTTGGGATTGGAGCCCTCGCCCGTCGAGATTTTCACGGCCACGCGTCCCTTGGCGGGCACACCCAGGGCCTTGTAGATTTTCACCAGAGCCTCGGGCGTAATCTCGCGTGTGAGATACACCGTCGACTGCCCGTAGCCGGTCACGGCCATGAGTACCAGGGCCAGTGACAATAAAATTTTACGCTTTTTCATACAATCATATCGGTTTGTTACGTTACAGACTGATGCTTACGCCGCCCATGAAGGTCGCCCTCGGCATGGGGAATCCGGCGTTGATTTCATACTTCTGCGCCAACAGGTTGTCGCCCTTCACCCAGAGGCCTAGCCAGCGTGCCACCTGGCAGTTCACCGTGGCGTGGAGCAGCGTGAAGTTCTCCGTGGCGTCACTGCCGGTCGTGGTGAAGAGTCCGGCCACCTGCTGTATGCCGCCGGTGACGGTCCACACGCCCTGGCGCCATGTCGCCCCGAGGTATCCCTTGTATTCGGGCGCGGCCAGCACGTGGTGCACCATGTGCAGCACCGAGTGGTTGGTGGCAATCTGCAGGTGGTCACCCACGTGCCAGCGTGCCTCCACCTCGATGCCGCTGTTCTCTATGGCTCCAGTGTTCACGCTGCGTGGCCGCCCGTCGACGACGGCTGTCTGAATCATGTTGTCGCCCTTGATGTAGTACAGGTTCACCCCGTAGTCGAACCGTGGCAGCGTCTGCCTCCACGAGAGCTCATAGCTCATCAGCCGCTCGGGCTTCAGCTCCGTGTTCGACGGCGGATAGAGGTAGAGGTCTTTCATGGTGGGATTGCGGAAGCCCTTGCTGGCCATGAGCTTCAAGGCCCCCGTTGCCACGGGTCTGAGCACGAGCCCGCCCTGCGGCACCCACTCGCTCCCGGTGACCGAATGATGGTCGAGGCGGATGCCGGCGTCAAGGGTGAGCCACGTGGTGATGTCCTGCCGGAAGTCGGCGTAGCCCGCCACCTCGTTGCTGTGGGCATGTCCGCTCTGCTTGTTGGGCGTGTCGAGCACCTCGCCCGTCGCTATCGACGTGTAGAAGGCGCGTCCGTAGATGTGCTGGTAGTCCACCCCGAGGGTGGTGCGGTTGCCGGCGAAGAGCCTCGCGCTCTGGTACCAGCTCACGCCGGCCAGGGCGTCCCTAGAGCGGAAGTAGCGGGTGGGCGGATTGCCGACGGGGTCGGTCGTGCCGTCGTTGATTTTGTGCCGTCCGAAGTTGTCGTACACGCTCAGCCGCCCGTTGGTCCATCCGTAGTCGTTGTCGATGCCCGCCGATGCCTCGCCGCGCGTTATCCACTGCCGTGCGTCGAAGAGCGGGCTCTCCACGGGGCCTGGGTTGGAGGCGTTGAAGTGGGTCACGTTGGCATTGAGCCAAGCGTTCCAGTGCGGAGCAAGGTTGTAGTCGAGTTTCAGATAGCCGCCGTACTGCTCAAAACCCATACGTGGCCGCTGATTGTCGCTGCGCCCGTACTGGGCGGCCCAGGTTGTCGAGAGCCGGCCGCGGCGCACCTGGCTGGCGGCCTCGGCCCTGAATGTGCCCCAAGAGCCGGCGCCGAGGTCGAGGGTGGTCTTCTCGCCGTCCTCGTGCATCCCGCGCGTCACGATGTTGATCACGCCGCCCATGGCGTTGCTTCCATAGAGCATCGAGGCGGGGCCGCGCAGCACCTCCACGCGGTCGGCAATCATTGTCTGATAGCTGTCGGAAATGGGATGGCCGTAGACACCATTGTATTGTGGATGGCCGTCGATGAGCACCATCATCTGCCCCGTCCCCGCGCTGATGCCGCGCAGGCTGAGCCCGCCGGCCGCATTGGTGCTCACGCCATAGCCCATCATGCCGCGCGAGGTGAGCATCAGGCCGGGCACCTCCTCCATCAACGTGGGGAGCACGCTGGCGCGTTGGTTCACGGTGAGCTGCGGGTGCCCCACCACGTCGACGGTGAAGGGCAGGTGCCTCACGTCGGTGACGGTGCGCGTGCCCGTTACTACGACACCATCCAGCGGGTGCGTGGAGAGCGTGTCTACTTGTGCGGCCATCGTCAGGCAATACAGGAGGGTGGCCGGGAGGAGCAATAGGGATTTCATCATTCAATTATTGTGTTACCTTTCTTCGCCCACAGGAGCCGGCAATGAACGCCCCCGGGGCTTGTCGCCGCAAAGATACGAACAAGATTTTGAAATTCCAAATTTTTCTTCACCTACCTTATTAATATATATCGAGAGTATCTCTTTTTCTATATATTTATCTGTGGCCCATCAAAATGCCGCGATTGCCAGCCGTGGCAAGTGCGGGAGGGGAAGATAGAAAAAATTCAAAGACGCGCCACGGGGTCATTCCCTCGTGTCCATCACGACCGTGCGGAACCAGTCCCTCAACACGCCGCCATAGCCCTCCTGACTGTCGGCACACAAGATGATGACCCGCCGCCCGTCGGCGAGGGGCGGGGCCTCGCACATGCCCTCATAGTTGGCCAGGCTTTGGTCGAGCAGTGTAAAGTAAGTGCGCCATCGAGCCACGGGCTGCTTGTCCCCGTCGCCGGGACGGAAACGGAACAGCTTGTTCGTCACCCAGGCTCCCAGCATCGATTGCGGCACATGGAACTCCCTCTCCAATGAGAGCAGCGTGCCATCGTCCAGAGACAGCAGCTCGGCCACGCCATAGGCGTAATGGGCGGGAGCCTCCGCCGTCGTGTCGGCCATGGGCGGGTCGAGGCGATAGGTGTATCCGGCAGTCACCTCCATGCGCTCGTCAAGGCGCAGCAGGCGCAGCGTCGACGGGTCGTCGCCCTTGAGCGGGCTCTCGTTGATGGTCCACAGGCATTGCCGCGACGCATCGTAGCAGAGGCTCTCCATCTGCTTGTTGGGCACGCCGCGGTCACGGTAGTCGGCGATGCAGGTGCGACCCACGAGACTGTCTGACGCCAGATCGTATGCCTCAATGGCCGAGCCCTCCTCGTTGCCGATGTAGAGACACCGCGCGGCAGGATTGCAGGCCACGGCCTCCTCGTCCTCATTGCGCCCGCGGAGGGACCGCCATCCGCAATTGCGCACCGCGATGATGTTGCCCTCTGGGTCTATTTGGATGTTGAATACGAAGTATCCCTTCTCCCCGCCTTCGGTCTTGTCGGACACCACGGCGTAGTAATGGTCCGTGAGCCGCACCATCCCGCTATAGTTTCCCGGAGGAATGCTGTCGAAAGCCCGCTGCGCCGTCACCACGACGCGGCCGGGGATGTCGCCGCGCCCATCCCCGGCCGTCGTCCTGGCATGGCCGGCCACGGCGCAGGCCAGGAGCAGCATGCAGGCAAGCCACCGTCTCATGCTTGGGCGAAAATGATGCCTTCCGGACACTCCGTCCGCCGCTGTCATTCCGCCTTCTGCCCGAAGGTTGTCAGCACCACCCGCTCCATCTTCACATCGCATGTGGCATCGATGTCGGAAGGCTTTTCGGTGTAGAAAAACTTGCTGTCGGCAATCGTGATGTCGTGCACCATGCCCTTCTCGCCGTGCGCCTCCACGGCCGTCTGGCATCCCCGGCACACGATGTGGCTCATGTGGATGCCGCCGAAGTCGGGCACGAAGTCGCCCTTGCGGGCTGATTGCGGTTTCTGCGCACCGACGTGGTTGTCCCAATAGGTTGTCTCGAAGGTGACGGCAGCCCCGGCAATGTCGGTCATGTAGATGTGGTCGATGTAGATTTGCCCGGTGGGGCCGCCACGCCCCACGGCGCTCTTGAACCGCAACCCGGTGTCGGTGCCGGTGAAGACATTGTTGCGCACGAGGATGTTCTTCATCCCCCCGCTACAGTCGCTGCCGATGACGAATCCCCCGTGGGCGTGATAGACGTGGTTGTCCTGGATGTTGATGTTTTCACAAGGCCCTGCCTCGGCTCCACGCTGTCCTTGCCCGCCTTTCATGCAAATGCCGTCGTCGCCGCAGTCCACGACGTTGTTCACGATGAGCACGTCCTTGCAGTTGCCGATGTCGATGGCATCGCCGTTCTGCGCGTTCCACGGGCATTTCACCGTCACCCCGTCGATGATGACGTTGCGGCAGCGTTGCGGGTTGATGTGGAAGTTGGGCGAGTTCATCACCGTCACGCCCTGCATAAGCACGTTCTCGCAGTCGGTGAACTTGATGAGCTTCTGCCGCATCTTCTCCTGCTCCTGCGGCGTGGGGGCCACGTTGTCGAAGTGCTTCAGGTTGAAGGGGTACCAGAGGTCGCCCTTCTCTGACACCGTGCCCCCCATGGCGAGGTAGCGGTTCCATTCCACGCTGCTCTGCTTGCCGCGCTTCACGGCCCGCCACCACTCGCCGTTGCCGTCGATGGTGCCCTGTCCCGTTATCGACACGTTCTTGCGCTTGCTGGCCGAGATGGCGTTGGCCATCTGTGCCGTGGGCTTGCCATCCTCCATCTTGTAGTGGTCTTTTTTGTCGGGTGAAAACACGATGATGGCGTTTTTGTCCAGATGCAGGTCGATACCGTCCTTCATCACGATGGGTCCGGTGAGATAGATTCCCGCTGGCACGTCGAGGTGTCCCCCACCCTGCTTTTGCAGCTGGCTCATGGCTTTGGCAAAGGCCTCGGTATTCATCGTCAGCCCGTCGCCCACACCGCCGCAGTCGGTCACCGACAGGCGCCGTGCGGCTATCACAGGCTGTTGGGGCACGGGCATGGCCACGGGCATGTTTTCATAATAACGGTCGTAGTCGGTGGCGGCGCACGGCACGGTCGCGGCCAGCAGGGCAAGGCCCAGGAGGATGTCTTTTCTCATATCTTCAAGCTTGTTTGTCTTTTTAAACATCGGGTTGGTTTTGTCTCTGAATGAAAACGGGCGGCCTCTGAAAGAGAACCGCCCTGATGAAAGGAGGAGTGGTACCTCTTGGAGTTGAACCAAGGACACATGGATTTTCAG
>CAZVWX010000020.1:0-11817 GCA_964631105.1 uncultured Prevotella sp.
CGCTCGCGGTGCTCAATCTTGAACTTGATGAGGTCGTAATACGACAGAAACTGTGCCTGGTCCTCCTCGGGCAGCTGGACCACGTTTGTGCGCTGGTTGTGCAACGCCAGGTTCCACTCGTTCACCTTGTCGCCGAGCATGGCGTGGATTATGTCGTCGCTCAGGCACACTATCTTGCACTCGAAGTCAGGGCTGAAGAGGTAGTTGTCGAGGATGACGTAAGGGGCGCTGAGCAGGATTTGCCGCTCCTGGAGCATGAGGGGCATGTCGTTGACATTGAACTGGATGCGCCCCTTCGAGCAAATGATGATGAAGTTCATTTTGGCATAGAAGGGCGCGACAGCCGTCAGCTCGCCGATGTTGTCGATGATGGCAATGTCGCCGTCGTAATAATCCACTAGCTGACTCTTTTTGTTCAAATCGTCAAGACTGACTTCCTTGAGCAGGATTTGGTTATTTTTCATCGTCACTGGTTTTTTCTGCAAATTTCGGAAAATCCGGACAATATGAGTGTTCCATTTGGCATCATCATTGTTTCATTGTTCGATTGATTCCCAAAATCGGGAATCAACAGGAATGATTGAACACCAAAATTAGCGTTGAATTGCTGAAATTTGCAACCGCAAAAGCTTACATGTCATGGAGAAAAAGCATATCACGCAAATCATCGTCCACAACCGCGTGCTGCTCACAGGCGTCATTCTCTTGCTGCTAGTGGTGGCGGCCATCATCGTCGGACTGTGCCTGCCCTCCCACGAGCCCACGCTGCAAGGGCAGCTCGAGACCACCGACTACCGTGTGGCCACCAAGGTGCCCAGCCGCGTGGTGCGGCTCTGTGCCGCCGAGGGCGACCGCGTGCGGCGTGGCGACACGCTCGCCATCCTCACGGCGCCCGAGGTGAGCGCCCGGGAGCGTGCGGCCCAGGCCGCCGGCGAGGCTGCCGAAGCCGGCCGACGGCTTGTCGACGAGGGCACTCGCAAGGAAGCCATCGCCACCGCCCGCGAGCGGTGGAGGCAGGCCGTGGCCCAGCAGACCATCAGCGAGAAGACCTGGAGGCGCATGGAGAGCCTCTACCAGCAGGGCGTGGTGAGCGGGCAGCGGCGCGACGAGGCCCTCGCGGCCTGCGATGCGGCCCGGGCGGCCGCCAACGCCACCCACGAGCAATACCTCATGGCCGTGAACGGGGCGAGGAGCGAGGAGCGCACCGCCGCCTCGGCCAAGGCACGGGGCGCGCGCGAGCAGGTGGAGCAGGTGAAGGCCTACGTGGACGAGACCGTGCTCACCGCCCCGCAAGACGGCGTGGTGACCGAAGTGTTTGTAGAGCCCGGCGAGATTGTAGGCTCGGGCGCACCCGTCATGAACGTGGAGACCGACGACGCCTGGTTCACCTTCTATTTCACCGAAGACCACCTGCAGGGGCTCGACTACGGCAGCCGCGTGCGCGTCTACCGCCCGGCGTCGGGCGACACCGTCGAGGCACGCGTCACGCGCATCAACAACGCCGGCAACTTCGCCACATGGAAATCGACACGCGCACTGGAAGACCTCGACCTGAAGGTGTTCGACGTCAGGGTGCGCCCGCTGCACAAAATGAAAAGTCCGCATGGTGGCGAATCGGCCGTCCTGCTGAAGTAAACCCTCTTCCATCCGTCATGAAACAAGTCTCCTTGAAATCCAAAGCCGCCGACATCCACAGACGCGTCGTCCTCATCCGCCGCCGCGAGCTGAGGATGTACAGCCACCGCCCGGTGTTCCTCTTCTGCATGGTCATCGCCCCGCTGGTGTGCACCTTCTTCTTCACCACGCTCATGCTCCGCGGACTGCCCACCCGCCTGCCCGCCGCCATCGTCGACGAGGACAACACCCACGTGACGCGCATCGTGTGCCGCCTGCTCGACGCCTTCGAGGAGACCGACGTGAAGCATGTCTACCCCACCTTCCAGCAGGCGCGCAAGGCCATGCAGCGGGGCGAGATTTACGCTTTCTTCTATCTGCCCAAGGGGCTCACCGAAGACTGCGAGGCGCAGCGCCAGCCCACCATCTCCTTTTACACCAACGACACCTACTACGTGCCGGCCAACCTCCTGTTCAAGGACATGAAGACCGCCTCGGCCCTCGCCGGCCTCGCCCTCACGCGCAGCAACCTGTGGGGGCACGGCGTGCGCGACGACCGCGTGATGGGGCTCCTGCAGCCCATCGTCATCGAGACGCACCCGATGAAGAACGCCTTCCTGGACTACTCGGTCTATCTGAGCAACATGCTCGTGCCCGGCATCATCATCCTGCTCATCATGCTCACCACCACCTACACGCTCGGCCTGGAGTGGAAGCAGGGGCGCCAGCTCGAGCTCTACGAGCTCTCGGGGCGCAGCCCATGCGTCGTGCTGGCAGGCAAGCTCTTCGCGCAAACCGTCATCTACACCGTCGTGTTGTGGTTCATGGACGTGTGGTTCTTCCGCTACCTGGGCTTCCCGTGCCACTGCGGGCTGCCCGCGATGCTCGCCCTGAGCGTGCTCACGCTGGTGGCCACCCAGGGGTTCGCCATCTTCCTCTTCGGCCTCATGGCCGGCGAGATGCGGCTGGCCATGTGCATCTGCTCGCTCTGGGGCATCCTGTCGTTCTCGGTGGCGGGGTTCACGTTCCCCGCCACGGCCATGTCGCCCTACCTGCGCTTCCTCGCGGCCTGGTTCCCCCTGAGGCACTACTACCTCATCTACCTCAACTCCTGCCTCGACGGCTTCCCGCTCCACTATGTGTGGTCGTCGGTGGTGGTGCTGGCGGGCTTCACGCTGCTCCCCCTGCTGGTCATCCCGCGCTATCACAAGGCTTTCAAGCAATTCAAATATCTGGCCTGACATGAAAGATTTGATTTACATCTGGTACGACGAGTGCCGCACGGTGCTGCGCGACAAGGGCATTCTCATCTTCATTGTCTTCGTCCCGCTGGCCTATCCCCTGCTCTACTCGTATGTCTACTCCAACGAGGTTTGCCGCGACGTGCCCGTGGCTGTGGTCGACGACTGCGCCTCGCCGCGGTCGCGCGAGTTCATCAACGCCGTCGACGGCACGCCCGACGCCAGGGTCTGCGGCACTTACCGGTCGATGGGCGAGGCCGTCGAGCAGGTGCGGCTGCACAACGCCTACGGCATCATCCACGTGCCCGAGTCGTTCAGCCACGACCTGCGGCTGGGCAACCAGACCACGGTGGGGCTCTATTGCGACCTGGGCTCCATGCTCTACTACAAGGCGCTGCTCGTCGCCTGCACCGACGTGTCGCTCACCATGAACAACGACATCAAGGTGGAACGCCTCGGCAGCACCACCATCCGCGACGCCGAGATTGCCAAGATGCCCATCCTCTACGACCACATCAAGCTCTTCAACCCCCAGGGCGGGTTCGCGGCCTTCCTCATCCCGCCCGTACTGATGCTCATCATCCAGCAGACGCTGCTCCTGGGCATAGGCATGGAGATGGGGAACACGCGGGAGCGATACGCCGGGAGCGTCATTCCTTTCGACGCCCACTACAAGCGCATCATGCCCATCGTGTGGGGGAAGGCCCTGTTCTACCTTCCCCTCTACTTCATCGAGGCCGTCTACATGGTCACCTGCGTGAACCACATGTTCCATCTCCCACAGATTGGCGACTACTGGACCTGCCTGGCGTTCGTCGTGCCCTACATCCTGGCGTGCATCTTCTTCGGCATCACGCTCTCGTCGCTCATCTACCGGCGCGAGGACTGCATTCTCATCTTCGTGTTCATGTCGGTGCCCATGGTGTTCCTGTCGGGCATCTCCTGGCCGGGCTCGGCCTTCCCCGCATTCTGGAAGTACTTCTCCTATCTGTTCCCCTCGTCGCTGGGCATGAACGCCTACCCACGCATCATGACCATGGGGTGCAACCTGCACGACATCGCCCCGCTCTACGTGGGCGTCTGGGCGCAGGTGGCCTTCTACTTCGCCACCGCGTGCTGGGTCTACCTGCACAACATCATGAAGATGCTCCGCCGGCAATGAGAACACCACCCACCTATTATGATATATGGATTAAAAACAAGCTAACGAAGTGATGAAGACTTTTCCGCTCATGAAAGACAAATGCCTCCGGCTGCTGATGGCGGCCCTGCTCGCCGGACACGCGCCTGCAGGACTGGCCCAGCGCACGCTGAGCCTGGACTCGTGCCGGCAGCTCGCCGTGGGCAACAACAAGCAACTGGGCGTCAGCCGCACCAACCGGGCCATGGCCGTGGCCAACCAGAAGGCCGCCCGAACCCAATACCTGCCCAAGGCCGACGCCGTGGGCACCTACCAGCTGGCCAGCCGGGAGACCTCGCTGCTGAGCCGCGGGCAGCAGGACGCGCTGAACCATCTGGGCGACAACGCCGCGCAGGCACTGCAAGGCGACCTCTCGACCACGCTGCCCGCCCTGGTGCAGCAGGGCGCCATCACCGCCGGCCAGGCACAGTCGCTTTCCGGACTGGCCTCGCAGCTGGCCCCCGCCGCCACCGAGGCGGCCAACGAGGCCGGACAGGCCCTGCGCAAAGCCCTGCGAACCAACACGCGCAACCTCTTCGCGGCCGACATCGTGGTGAGGCAGCCGCTCTACATGGGCGGGGCCATCAAGGCCGCAAACCGCATGGCCGACATCGGCGTCAGCATGGCCGACAACAACATCGACCTCGTGGAACAGAACACGCTCTACGACGTGGACCAGGCCTACTGGCTCGTGGTGAGCCTGAGGCAGAAGCAGCGCCTCTCGGCACAATACCTCGCCCTGGTGAGGAAGCTCCACGACGACGTGTCGCGGATGCTCGCCCAGGGCGTGGCCACCCGGGCCGACGAGCTGCGCGTGGCCGTCCGCGTGAACGAGGGCGAGCTCGCCCAGACACAGGTGGACGACGGCCTCGTGCTGGCGCGGATGCACCTCTGCCAGATTTGCGGCCTGCCCCTCGACTCCGACATCCGGCTGGCCGACGAGGACGGCACGGCCGCCGCACCCGACTCCACGCAGGCCGGCGGCTGCGGATACGACCAGCGGCCCGAGCTGCGGCTGCTGAGGAACACGGTGGACCTGTCGCGCCAGAACATCCTCCTCACGCGCGCGGCCTTCCTGCCGCAGGTGCTGGCCACGGGCGGCTACTTCACCTCCAACCCCAACGTGCTCAACGGCTACAGGAACACCTTCGCGGGGCTCTTCCACGTGGGCGTCACCCTGCGCGTGCCCCTGTGGAACTGGGGCGAGGGCCGACACCGCGTGAGGGCGGCGAAGGCCGCCACCAACATGGCGCAGCTGGAACTGGCCGACACCGAGGAGAAGATACGGCTGCAGGTGAGCCAGGCCGAGTTCCGCATGAGGGAGGCCTGGAAAAAGCTGGCCATGGCCGACCACAACCTGGCCAGCGCCGACGAGAACCTGCGCTGCGCCACGCTGGGATTCCGCGAGGGAACGATGCAGACCACCGACGTGATGGAGGCGCAAACGGCCTGGCAGTCGGCACAATCGCAGAAAATCGACGCCGAAATCGATGTGAGGATGGCCCGCGTCAACCTGCGCAAGGCCACGGGAACACTGACCGGCAACTAAAGAGAAAGGAACGCAACTATGGACAAGAACGCAAAGAAAGCTGAACACATCAACATCATCGTGGCCGTAACCACTTTCCTGCTGGTCGTCACCGGCGTCGCCCTCATCGGATACTTTGCCTTTGGCAACGAGCCGGAAGAGCTGCAGGGCGAAGTGGAAGTCAGGGAATACCGCGTGTCGGCGAAGTACGCCGGGCGCATCACCCGGATTCTCGTCGAGGAGGGCGACTACGTGCACGCCGGCGACACGCTGGCCCTGCTGGAGGCGCCCGAGATGGAGGCACAGGAGCGCATGGCGCAGGCCAACGAGCAAGCCGCCAGGGCCATGAGCGAGATGGCCGACAACGGCACGCGGCAGGAGCAGATACGCACGGCGGCCGAGATGCTGCGGCAGGCGCAGGCGGCACGCACCATCACCCAGAAGACGTGGCAGCGCATGGAGAACCTCTACAACGAGGGGGTGACCACCGCGCAGAAGCGCGACGAGGCCCGGGCGGCCTACGACGCCGCCGTGGCGCAGGCCGAGGCGGCCCGGAGCCAGTACGACATGGCCCTGGCCGGGGCGCGGCGCGAGGAGAAACGCGCGGCAGCCGAAAAAGCGCAAGCCGCCAAGGGCAACGTGGAGATGGTGGCGTCGATGCTGCGCGAGACGGTGCAGATAGCGGCTGTCGACGGCGAGGTGGACAAGATTTACGCCCATCTGGGCGAACTGGTGGGCAGCGGCTCGCCCATCATGGACATCAACCTGATGGACGACCTCTGGGGTGTCTTCAAGATTCGCGAGGACAGGCTCGGCGCCATCAAGCCCGGGAGCACCATCAGGGCTTACTCGCCGGCCTTCAACAAGGAGTACAGCATGAAGGTGTACTACATGAAGGGCGAGGACAGCTACGCCACATGGAAAGCCACGAAAGCCGACAAGGGCTACGACCTGAAGACCTTCGAGGTGCGCGCGCGCCCCGAGGCGCGCTCCACCGGACTGCGCCCGGGCATGCTCCTGGTCTTGAGGTAAGACGTGGGCACGCACGGGCACGCCGCGGGCATTCGCAGGCACGCCGCGGACCTTCGAACGCCCTGGGGGCGTGCGGGCCGGCACAAGGCATGGCTCCTGCCGTGGGTGCCCGCCGCGCGAGGGAGGGGTGGATGTGGACAAGTGCCGCCATGTAGCTGTTCGGATAAATATTTACACTATTTACTCCTCTCACCCCAACCCCGTTTTGACGGAAAGTCGCAATCATCCACGTTTTTGCAACATTCTGCGAAGTATTTTCTTCGTTTTACTTACGACTTTGTAAAGATGCGAGAAAAACAGGGGGTCAATTGGAAGAAGGGCCTTCTTCGACTCGAAGAACGGCCTTCTTTGCCTCGAAGAACGGCCTTCTTCGATGCCAAGAAGGCCGCTTACACTTTGCAAGAAGGCCTTTCTTCAAATCGAAGGGAGAATAGTTGACAACCGAAGTCGGTTTCTCCTGCCGATGAGCAAGGCCTGTCCGCCCATCCGAAGGCCTGCATCCAGCCCGGCGCCCGTTTCGTGGAAAACCGGAAACAGAACCGCCACACAACAGAAAGGCGGGTGCAGCGGCCGCCCCGCCACACCCGCCCGACGCGTTCCGCCGCCCCGGGCGACGCCCCGAGGGTGCCCGGAGCGTTCCGGCGACGGCTATCTCCTCACGAACTTCCGGCCCCGGGCGACGACCACACCGCGATAGGACAGTCCGACGCGCTGGCCAGAGAGATTGTAGAACGGCCCGACGGGGGCGTCGCGTCCCGCGGCCTGCACGCCGCCGACGCCCGTGGCCGAGCAAGGCACAAGCTCGATGACGAACTCGCGGGGATGGGTCAGCGTTTCCGACACCGTGACCGTTCCCGCCGAATCGATTTCCCAGTAATAGCCCTGGCTGTTGTGGAGGGCATAGCGGTTGGTCCCGATTGCACCACGGAAGCACAGGCCGCTGGCCTCGGCGCGGTTGCGCAGGAAGAGGAAACGCGACAGATGCAGCGAGTCCTTGGCCGACACCAGGTCGTAGCCCGAAGTCGACGCCGGGCCAATGGTCCACACCTGGGCCGCCGTCGTCTGTGCGCCGTCAGCAGCCGAGAAGGTCACCCGCGCGAAGCTGGCCGCCTCGCTGCGGTTGTTGGTGAGCAGCGCCCCGTCGGACACGCGGCGCAGCAGGTAAGCGCCCGGGGCGATGACGGCATCCGCCGTGTCGCACACCAGGACGGCATAGTGCTGCTCCAGGGTCGTGCCGTTCAGCGTGAGCACCAGGTCGAAGACTCCCGAGGCCGCCACGCTGTCCATCACGATGGTGCGCTCGTGGCTTCCGTTGCTCCAGCTGTAGGCAACGCCCGGCAGCGCGTCGGGCACGTAGGGCCCCACCACCACGCGGTCGCCGGGACTCACTATCACTTCGGTCGTGTCGGCCTTCACCTGTCCGTTGACGACGACTTGGGGCCGCTGGTAGCGCAGTGCGACATGGATGGAGCCGCTGCTGACGGCCCCGCCCTGGTTGGTGAAGTTCACCCGGAAGTCGCGCTCGTGGGTGACGGGCTGCGTGGTGATGCTGGCGTCCGCCTTGCCGTTGTCCCACGCGTACTCGCCCCAGCCCTCAGCGGTGGAGGCCGTGAGCGTGAGCTGCGAGCCGTAGAACACCGTCACCGTGTCCGTGCCCAGGGTTTCGTTGCCGTCGGCGGCGGTCACCGTCACCCCCGAGGCCCGCTGGCAGTCGCCCTCGACGGCCAGCGAGAAGCACTGCTGGCTCTCCACGCCGTTGCGGTTGGTGTAGGTGGCGCGGTAGACAAAGCTCCGGTCGGTGGTCACCTTGATCTTCCGCGTGGTGGCGCCCGTGTTCCACGACCACAGTCCCGTGTCCTCCTCACCGTCAGGCAACTGCGGGATGAGCTCCACCTCACGGCCCTTGGGCAGGGCCGTGTTCACGTCGACGACGAACGTGTTCCTCAGTCCGCCAAGCTCGTTGTGGGCGATGGAGTCGCCCTCGTACACCATCAGGGGCGACAGCTCGGTGGGCACCTGGTCGGCCGGGCAGAGCTGCGGCACCCTGGTGTTCATCAGCACGCTGTAGCCCAGGTGGTCGTAGGCCCCGCTGGTGCCGCCCGTGCCGCCGCCGTCGACGCCCATCGTCTGCAGGCAGAGCTCCGAGTAGGGCATTCTGACGCCCTTCACGCCCTCGTAGAGACCGACGACGGTGCCCCAGTAGGGGCGTATCTCGGAGCCCGTGGCCGGCCCCGACATCAGCCATCCGCCGTGCCAGGCCGTTCGGCAGTCGCAATACTTGTAGTTCATCCACGGCTCGCCCGCCACGCCGTTGTTGATGGCGGCCATGAACTCCGTGCCCGCGGCGAGGCGGTGGTCCATGTAGGCGAGCAGGTCGTCGCCCTGGTTCCAGCCCATGTGGGCGATGTCGACCGCCAGTCCGAGGGCCATGTTGGCATGTCCCACGTCGCGGCCGCTCTCCTGCATCTGGCCCATCGTGCCATAGCCGGAGGCCAGGAGCGAGTCGGGGGTCTGGGCCGTGGTGACCACGAGGTTGCCCAGATACTCCGTCAGCCCGTCGTTGAGGATGGGGTCGGCGGTGCGCGGGTCGGCAAACGTTCCCACCTGGTCGTACTTGAAGTAGGACAAGCCCTGGTTGTAGACGAACACATCGTCGCAGAACACGCCGATGCTCATGACGCAGAGCGTGTTGCAGAGGCCCCAGTTGCTCCAGTAGTGGCCGGGTCGGTTGCCGGCGTCGCCCCATCCGGCGGCAGGCTTGTTGGCCGCGTTGTCCCACGTGCCGTTGCGCCCCCGGAGGAATCCGATGGCCGAGGGGTACCACACCCGCATGAACCAGTCGCGCATGGTGTTCATCTCGGCCGGCGTGAACCGGTCGCGCACGAGCTCGGCCGCCTGTGCGAACTCGTAGCCGTAGAGTCCTGCGGCAAGGGCGTAGTTGGAGTTGCCGCCGATGCCCTTGGTGGTGTTGGCCCATTGCAGCAGGATGCGCACGGCGGTGCGCGCGCAGTCCTCGTTGTCGTCAATCTTCCACCTGAGCGCGTTCTGGTAGGCCATCGTCGCCCCGCGGGCGGCGTTGATGTAGTTTTGTGCGCCGGCCCCGCGGATGATGGTCTCCACGGGCCAGGTGGCCACGGTGGGCTGCGCGTATTCGGCGTTGCGCAGCACCTCCAGGGCCTGGAGCACCTTGTCGTTGCGCTCGGCGGCGAGCCGCCTCACCCGGTCGAAGTCGGCCTGGGTGTGCAGGCCTCCGGGATGGATGAACCCCCGGTTGGTGTCGTAGGCCTCGGCCAGTCCGGCCGCCGGCACGAACGTCATGCCGCGGGTGGCCGTCATCGCGTCGATGGCGGCCTGCAGGCTGGCGCGCTGGCCGTCGATGACGGTCTGCGAGAATCCCTCCAGGCAGGCCCGGGCCACGTTGATTGCGTCGCGCAAGTCGGCGGCGGCCCCCGCCAGATAGCTGGTGGAATCGGCCAGGAGGGCCTCGCCTTCAGCGATGGTCTGGCGCAGCTCGGTGGCGTCGCCGGGCGTGCCGTGCAGGAACTGGTCGTCGAGGTCGGCGGTCGCAGCGCTCAGCCGCAGCACCTCAGCCGCCGTCAGGGCGCGGTTGTAGAGCCGGAAATCGGCCAGGAGCGTGCTGCGCAGGTAGACGTCGGCCGTGAAGGGCGACCGTCCCAGCCAGTTGAAGACGGGCTTGTCGGTGCCGTAATTGGTGGAGTTGCGGGGCATGGCGGACGCCGTCGCCGCCGGTGAGCCGTCGATGTAGAGCGTGCCCGTGCCGTCGTGCTCGGTGTAGACCACGCTCACCCAGCGCCCCTTGTCGCTGTTGACGCCCAGCTCCATGCCCGTCTCGTGGGCATAGCCGCCGGTGGAGGTGGCGTAGCGCTGGGCGTTGATGCGGTAGGCCGAATACTTGCCGGTGTTCTGTCCGCACGCGTCCGACGTGGAGAACGACCACACGAAGTTGCCCGCGCCGGCGATGTCGGCGCCGCTCTCCACGCGATAATACACGGAGACGGAATAGTCGTCGCTGGCCGCAAACACGCTGCCGGCGTCCGCCGAGAGGTCGAGCCAGCCGTTTGCCGTGCCGAGGTTGAGCACCTGGTAGCGCCCCATGGGCTCCACGGCGGCGCCATTCTGCAAGGTGGCGCGCACGCCGCCCACGGCGTCGTCCACCTGCGTGCCGCTCACCTTGGTGAAGTCGAAGCGCATCACCAGTCCGTCCGACTGGGCCAGGGCTGCACACGAAGTGAAGAAGAAGGCGAGTTGGAAGATAAGTTTTTTCATTTGGGATAGTCAGGATGGTTAGGTTAGATAAGCAAACTGTTGAAACAAAATCCTCCAGACATCACCGGCAAGGGCCGGAAGCGACTGGCCGCGAAGGATGCCGGAGGATTTCAAGAGAGGAGGAAGCCCCCGCCGGGGCTCCCTTATTTCTTTCGCTGCGATTTCCGGTTGGCCCGCTGCTCACGGTACTTGGCCTTCTGCCGGGCCGAGCCGGAGCCATGAGCCCCGGTGATGTACTTTTTCTTCTTGGCCTTGGTCCTCACCTTGCCGGTGGCGGCGGGCTTTGCGCCGCCCCCGCCCTTGAAGACGATGCCGTTCTGCAGGATGTCGTCGATGCCGTCCATGGGTGTCAATGATGGAAAAGCCTCACTCCCGTAAACGCCATGGCGATGCCATACTTGTCGCACGTCTCGATGACGTTGTCGTCGCGGATGCTTCCTCCGGGCTGCGCGATGAACTGCACGCCGCTCTTGTGGGCACGCTCGATGTTGTCGCCGAAGGGGAAGAAGGCGTCCGAGCCCAGCGCCACCTGTGTGTTGCGGGCTATCCACTCCTTCTGCTCAGGACGGGTGAACGGCTCTGGCCTGGACGTAAAGAACTGCTGCCACGCGCCGTCGCGCAGCACGTCATCGTACTCCTCCGAGAGGTAGACATTGATGCAGTTGTCGCGGTCGGCACGGCGTATGTGCTCCTTGAACGGCAGCGAGAGCACCCTCGGGCTTTGGCGCATCCACCACTCGTCGGCCTTGCTGCCCGCAAGGCGGGTGCAGTGTATGCGGCTTTGCTGGCCTGCGCCGATGCCGATGGCCTGGCCGTCCTTTGTGTAGCACACCGAGTTGCTCTGGGTGTACTTCAGCGTGATGAGGGCTATCTTGAGGTCGCGCAGGGCGTCGGCGGTGAAGGTTTTGTTCTTGGTGGGCACGTCGGCGAAGAGC
>CAZVWX010000021.1:0-11816 GCA_964631105.1 uncultured Prevotella sp.
TTCCTCACGCGTCAGTGCCGACACGTCGGGCACGGTGTGCTGCAGCTCGTAGCTGGAGAAGGTGCCCTTGCGCACCACCAGGGCGTAGGCCTCGCCCGTCGCTTCCATGATTGTGGCTGCCCGGGCAATCTGATTGTCCAGCGTGGATTCGTCGTCTGTGAGTATCTCGTGGCGGACACCCATGGTGTCGAGCAGCGGCAGGGTCACCTTGCCTTGCTTCTTGTGCTGCGGCTCGTCGTGCACCCCGGGCTCGCCCCGCCATCCGATGATGAGCAGCAGCGGGATGTTGTACACGTCCTTGTCGGTGAGCGACATCAGGGGATTGACGGCGTTGCCCTCGCCGGAGTTCTGCATGTACACCACCGGCGTGCGCCCCGTGGCCAGGTAGTGGCCCGCCGCAAGGCCGACGGCGCCGCCCTCGTTGGCGGCGATGATGTTGTTCCGGGGCTCCGCGTGGTCTGTGATGTAGGCGCAGAGGTTCTTGAGCAGCGAGTCGGGCACGCCGGCATAGAAGTCCATGCCGTGGCGGTGCAGCGAGTCGAAGAATGTCTTGGGATGAATCATCGGTAGCTCTGGTCTGTGGTTCTCAATGTCATTTTGTTCCCGGAATGAGCTCCAGTATCTGCTTGATGGGCATGCAGAGCGGGTCGGCTTCGAGCGAGCGCCCGTGCTCGAGGATGGTCTGGGCGCACTTGTACATGGCCGGATAGGCCGCCCGCAGCATGTGGTTGGCGTAAATCACGATGTTGGCGCCCCAGTCGTGGAGCTCGTCTTCGGTAATCTGGTTGTAGGAGGTGGGCACGACGACGATGGGCACGAAGGGATGGCGGCTGCGGAACCGCGTGCAGAACTCCTTGATGTCGGCGCCGCTCTTGTTGCGGCTGTGAATCATGATGCCGTCGGCGCCGGCGTCCACATAGGCGAGGCAGCGCGTCAGGGCGTCGTCCATGGACTTGCCCGCAATCAGGCTCTCGCAGCGGGCAATGACCATGAAGTCCGGCGTGACCTGTGCCGCCTTGCCCATCCTGATTTTGTGGCAGAAGCTCTCTATCGAGTCCTGCGTCTGCTCCACCTCCGTTCCGAAGAGCGAGTTCTTCTTCAGTCCCGTCTTGTCTTCGATGATGACGGCCGAGATGCCGTTCCGCTCCAGTGTACGCACGGTGAACTGGAAGTGCTCGGGCAGTCCGCCCGTGTCGCCGTCGTAGATGATGGGCTTTGTGGTGCATTCCAGGATGTTGGTCAGGTCCTGCATCCTTGTTGTCAGGTCCACGGCCTCGATGTCGGGCTTGCCTTTCGACGTGGAGTCGGTCAGCGACGACGACCACATGCCGTCGAAGTAGCGCGTCTCGAGCCCGTGGCTCACCATGAGCTTCTCAATGATGAGGCCGCTCAGCCCGTCGTGTGCCTCCATGATGCGCACGATGGGCTTGGCGGCGATGAGCCGCCGCAGCGACTTCAGCCTCACGTCGGGTGTTGTCCCGATGCTGGTCACCTCCTTGTCGAGCGACGAGGAGTTGATGCCTTGCGTATAGGGAATCTCTATCACCTCGCCGCCAATCTGCCTCATGGCCTGGAAGGTGGCCTCGCGCAGCTCCTGCTCGGGCCCCGTGGTCCAGTCGTCGCCGTGGATGATGTAGTCGGGCTTGTATCTCAGCAGGTTGGGCACATAGCTCCATTCGTCCTGCGGCACGATGCTGTCGACGCCCCTGATGCTTGCGATGACCTCCTTGCGCTGCTCGTAAGTCATGTAGGGTATGCGCCGGTGCGTGGCGATGGCCTTGTCGGTGAACAGGCCAATCATCACGCTGCCGTGCTTGGCGCCCTCGCGGATGATGTTGATAAGTCCGGGATGCATGATGTCGCCAATCATGCCCAGGTAAACGGTTTTGCTCATCGTTGTTTAAGTTGAAGTCATTTCCCCTCTCCTACAGATCCGCGTCGAGGGCCTTGGCGATGACCGGCGCCATGTCGTAGTACTTGTATTCGGCCAGCCGTCCGCCAAAGAGCACGTGCTCCTCGGCTTGGGCCAGGGCGCGGTATTGGCGGGCCAGGGCGTTGTTGCGCTCGTCGTTCACGGGGTAGTAGGGCTCCATGCCCGGCGCCCACTCGGTGCTGTATTCCCGGCTCACCACGGTCTTGGGGTTGTCGTAGACGGCCTGGCCGAAGCATTCGAAGTGCTTGTGCTCGATGACCCGCGTGTAGGGCACCGAGGCCTCGGTGTAGTTCACCACGGCGTTGCCCTGGTAGTTGGGCGTGTCCATCACTTCGGTCTCGAAGCGCACGGTGCGGTAGTTGAGCCTTCCCAAGCGGTAGTCGAAGAACTCGTCGACGGGTCCGGTGTAGACCAGCCGCGAGGCCGTCCACTCCTCGGAGGCCGTCTTCATGACGAAGGCCCCGGCCCTGTCGTCCCACCGCAGTCCGCGCCGGCGCAGGTCGAAGAAGTCGGTTCCCAGGCGGGTCTCCACGCCGTCGAGGAGCACCTCGGTGAGCTTGTTATACCCCCCGATGGGAATGCCCTGGTAGGCGTCGTTGAAGTAGTTGTTGTCGAACACCAGCCTCACGGGCAGCCGCTTGATGATGAAGGCCGGCAGGTCGGTGCACTTGCGCCCCCACTGCTTCTCGGTGTATCCCTTGATGAGCCGCTCGTAGATGTCGCGGCCGATGAGCGTCAGGGCCTGCTCCTCCAGGTTGCGGGGCTCGCCGGCCCCGTCGGCCCTCATGCGTGCCACGGCCTCGGCCCGCTGCTCGTCTATCTTCGCCTGAGCCTCGGCCGGCGTGCGCACGCCCCACATCTCGCTGAAGGTGTTCATGTTGAAAGGCAGGTTGTAGAGCCGTCCCTTGTAGTTGGCCACCGGCGAGTTGGTGTATCGGTTGAACTCCACCAGCGAGTTCACCAGCTGCCACACCCGCCTGTCGGACGTATGGAAGATGTGCGCGCCGTACTGGTGCACGTTGATGCCCTCCACGTCGCGGCAGTAGATGTTGCCGCCGGTGTGTCCTCGCTTGTCTATCACGAGACTGGTGCGCCCGGCCTGGCGGATCCGCCAGGCCATGGTGGCTCCGAAGAGGCCGGAGCCCACAATGAGATAATCGTAGTGTCGCGTCATGAGTGAGTTTGATAGTGTCTCTTTATGTAATCCGCTGCGGGCGTGAGCGGCTAGATGAAGGCCACGGTGAGTCCCGCCATGACAATGCTCACCATGCTCATGAGCTTGATGAGGATGTTGAGCGAGGGTCCCGACGTGTCCTTGAACGGGTCGCCCACGGTGTCGCCCACCACGGTGGCCTTGTGGCATTCCGAGCCTTTGCCGCCCAGGGCCCCCTCCTCGATGCTCTTCTTGGCGTTGTCCCAGGCTCCACCGGCATTGGCCATGAACACGGCCAGCGTGAATCCGGCGGCCAGCGAGCCGGCCAGCAGTCCGAGCACGCCCGACACGCCGAGCACCACGCCCGTGAGGATGGGGATGATGATGGCGAGCAGCGAGGGCAGAATCATCTCGTGCTGGGCCGACCGCGTGCTGATTTCCACGCACCGCCCGTAGTCGGGCGTGGCCTTGCCCTCCAGGATGCCCTTGATTTCGCGGAACTGCCGGCGCACCTCGTCGACCATCTTCCCGGCGGCGCGTGCCACGGCTCCCATGGTGAGCCCGCAGAAGAGGAAGGCGGCCATGGCCCCGATGAACATGCCCACGAGCACCTTCGGGTTCATCAGGTTCACCTGGAAGAACGCCATGAAGTCGGGTATGCTGGCCTTGGCCGGGTCGAAGGCGTGGCCCAGGGCGTCGACAAACTGCTCGCCTCCGGCCACCGCCCGGTTCATGGCGAGCTTCACCTCCTCCACGTAGGAGGCCAGCAGGGCCAGTGCGGTGAGCGCCGCCGAGCCTATGGCGAAGCCCTTCCCGGTGGCCGCGGTGGTGTTGCCCAGGGCGTCGAGGGCGTCGGTGCGGTGGCGCACGTCCTCGCCCAGCCCGCTCATCTCGGCGTTGCCGCCCGCGTTGTCGGCGATGGGGCCGTAGGCGTCGGTGGCCAGGGTGATGCCCAGGGTGGAGAGCATGCCCACGGCGGCGATGCCGATGCCATAGAGCCCATGGCTGATGGCCGTGGCCGACATGGAGAGGCTGAACCCGTTGGCGCAGAGGAAGCTCAGCATGATGGCCACGCTGATGGTCAGCACGGGCACGCACGTGGAAATCATGCCCGTGGCTATGCCCTTGATGATGACGGGCGCGGGGCCCGCCTGGCTGGCTTTGGCTATCTCCTGCGTGGGTTTGTAGGATTGCGAGGTGTAGTATTCGGTGGCCTGCCCGATGATGACGCCGGCGGCCAGGCCGGTGACCACCGAGAAGCCGATGCCCACCCAGTTGTCGATGCCGAGCATCCAGAGGATGGCGAAAGCCGCCACGGCGATGAGGATGGCGCTGGTGTTGGTGCCCACGGCGAGCGAGCGGAGCAGCTGCCGCATGGTGGCTCCCTCGTGCGTGCGCACCAGGAAGATGCCCGCCAGGCTGAGGAACACGCCCACGGCGGCGATGAGCATGGGCGCGATGACGGCGCGGAGCTGCATGTCGGGGCCCGCGACGGCGAAGGCCGTGGCCCCCAGGGCGGCCGTGGAGAGGATGCTGCCGCAGTAGCTCTCGTAGAGGTCGGCTCCCATGCCGGCCACGTCGCCAACGTTGTCGCCAACGTTGTCGGCGATGGTGGCGGGGTTGCGCGGGTCGTCCTCGGGAATGTTGGCCTCCACCTTGCCCACGAGGTCAGCGCCCACGTCGGCGGCCTTGGTGTAGATGCCGCCGCCCACGCGGGCGAAGAGTGCCTGCGTGCTGGCTCCCATGCCGAAGGTGAGCATGGTCGTGGTGATGGTGACGAGGGCGGTCTGGGTGTCCATGTCGGCATAGAAGGCGCTCAGGATGAGAAACCACGCGGCAATGTCGAGCAGGCCCAGCCCCACCACCACCAGGCCCATGACGGCGCCCGAGCGGAAGGCGATGCGCAGGCCGCGGTCGAGCCCCCGGCGGGCGGCGTTGGCCGTGCGGCCGCTGGCGTAGGTGGCCGTCTTCATGCCGAAGAATCCCGCCAGGCCGCTGAAGAATCCTCCCGTGAGGAAGGCGAAGGGCACCCACGGGTTCTGCACGCCGAAGCCATAGGCCATGACGGCGAAGATGGCGGCGAGCACGATGAAGACGATGAGCACCACGCGGTACTGCTGCCGCAGGTAGGCCATGGCGCCACGGCGGATGTAGGCGGCGATTTCGCGCATGCGGGGCGTGCCCTCGTCGGCTTTCATCATTTGCTTGAAGAAGATCCACGCCATGACGAGGGCGCAGACCGAGGCTGCGGGGATGAGCCAGAATACGGATGGAATGTGCATAGTGTTGTTGAGGTTTTATGGAGTTGAAATCATTACTTGATGCAAAAGTAGGAAAAAGTGAGGGTTAAGGCCGCTTTCCGAGGGTTAATTATTATTAAATAGGTGTGCGCGATTCGGCCACGGAAATGGTCGGAAGCGGCCCGGCCCCACCCTATCCCCCGGGCTTGAGCCGGGCGAAGTAGGTGGCCACCTCGTCGAAAGTCTTGAACTCGTCGGTTCCGATGGCGATGTTGGTGCCCATGAAGTCGGCGTCGGGGTGCGGGTCGACGAAGTAGTCGCCGTAGAGCAGGGCCTTGCGGTTGGTCATCACCACGTGGTTCCAGGCCGGCGCCGAGAGGTAGTCCTCCACCCAAGCCGTCACCTTCTGGCCGAAGGCGGGGTCGTTGGTGGGCGCCGGGGCCACGATGTACACCTGGTAGTCGTCCAGCAGCTGCTCGTACACCTTGTGCATGCTCGGCGCGGCGTGGCCGTAGCCGTCGTGCAGGGCCTCGAAGGCCAGGTACACCACCGGGCGCTCGCGGTGCGCCTGCCGGTCGTCAATCCAACGGATGACGGGCACCAGGTAGTGGTGGGCCACTTTGTCGACGAGCCTGTGGCCGCCGTGGAAGTGGATGGCCTGGCTGTAGTGGCTGGCAAAGGGGCCGAAGGTGCCCGTCACCACGTCGTCGGCGTCGCCGAAGAGCCCCCACACGCGGGCGGCGTCGGCGGGGGTGAGGCCCTCGAAGCAGCGGTCGGCGAAGTCGCGGTATTCCTTGATGAGCCCCTTGGTCACCATGAACTCCTGCACGCCGTCGGCCCGCGGGTTCTGGAAGGCCTGCCGGCCCGTCATCCGGCTCATGGTGTCGCCCATCCTCAGCGCGGGGTTCACCAGGATGCGGTCGAATCCGCGCAGGCGCTCGGCATACATGCCGCCCATCGACGTGCCGATGATGAGGTCGGGGCGCTCCTCGCAGGCCATTTGGGCGAGCATGGCGAATCCCTCGTCGGGGTGCAGGGGTATGTCGCGGGCCACCACCGTGGCCGCGGGCATGAGGTCGCGCAGGAGCTTCACCGTGCCCGACTGGGCCGACGACATGAAGCCGTGCACGTACATAATCTTCTTTCCCGCCATCAGGTCGGGATAGGTCTTCACGCTGGCGTTCTCCATCTTCTCTCCTTCTCTGTGTCGTGTCGGGTGTGGACGGCTCAGCGCCCGGCCTGGCCACGGAGCCTGTCGGCCAGCTCGCGCATGCCCTCGCTGGCCCCTTTCTTGATGTGCGTGATGTTGCGGTAGCCGCCACTCATCACCTCGTTGGGGTCAATCAGGTAGACGGGCACCGAGGGGCCGGCGTACTGCACGAGGCCGGCGGCGGGGTAGACGTTCAAGCTCGTGCCGATGATGACGAACACGTCGGCCTGCCGGGCGGCCATGGCCGCGGGCTCCATCATGGGCACCGCCTCGCCGAAGAAGACGATGAACGGGCGCAGCAGGCTTCCGTCGCCGGCCTTCTCGCCCGGCGCCACGTGGGAGTGCTCCGGCGTGAGCTCGCGGATGTACTTCGGGTTGTAGGGGTCGCGGCTCGAGCACACCTTGGTGAGCTCGCCGTGCAGGTGGATGACGTTGGTGCTGCCCGCCTTCTCGTGCAGGTTGTCCACGTTCTGCGTAATCACCGTCACGCTGAAGTCACGCTCCAGGTCCTTCACCAGGCGGTGCCCCTCGTTGGGCTGTGCCGTCCAGAGCTTGTCGCGCATCTGGTTGTAGAAGTTGGTCACCAGCGTGGGGTCGCGCTCCCATCCCTCGTGCGAGGCCACCTGCTCCACGGGATAGTTCTCCCAAAGGCCGTCGTTGCCCCTGAAGGTCTTGAATCCACTCTCCACCGACATTCCCGCACCGGTGAGAAAAACCACTTTTTTCATTTCCTTGCCTCCTGTGTTTTGCTTTTTCTGAGTTCTTGTTTTGTGCTCATGGCCTGCGGCCAATGATTAACAATGCACAAAATTAGTATTTTTTTTGCAATTCTGTTCGCTCCGTGCAAGAAAATTGTTATCTTTGCGTCCGTTTTAAAACATCAGACCAAATTACACAGACATTTCGAAATGGACAAACTTAGTTATGCTCTGGGCCTGGGCATAGGCCGCCAACTCGCACAATTGGGGGCCCGGGAGCTCAGCATCGACGACTTCGGCCAGGCCATCAATGACGTCATCAGCCACTCGCCCCTGCGTTTGGGCGACGCCGAGGCCCAGCAGCTCGTGCAGCAGTTCTTTGCCGAGCAGGAGGAGCACCAGCGTGCCGAGGCCGAGGCCAAGGGCCAGACGGCACGCCGGGAGGGCGAGGCCTTCCTGGCCGACAACGCCAAGAAGGACGGTGTGGTGACGCTCCCCTCGGGCCTGCAATACCAGGTGCTGCGCCCGGGCAACGGGCGGAAACCGAAGGCCACCGACCGGGTGGAATGCCACTACGAGGGAACGCTCGTCGACGGCACCAAGTTCGACTCCTCCTACGACCGCGGCCAGACGGCCACGTTCCCCCTGAACCAGGTCATCGCCGGATGGACCGAGGGGCTGCAGCTCATGCAGGAGGGCGCCAAGTACCGCTTCTTCATACCCTACCAGCTGGGCTACGGAGCCAGCGGGGCGGGCAACGCCATCCCGCCCTACGCCGCGCTCATCTTCGACGTGGAGCTCGTGGCCGTGAAATAAGAAACCACAAAGAAAAGAAACATAATCAAGGAAAGAAATGAAAAAGTTGTTTTTCGGAGCCCTCTCGGCTCTCGTTGCCACAGCCATGATCAGCAGCTGCGGCAACTCCACCCCCAAGGCCGACATGCAGAACGATGTCGACACCTTCAGCTATGCCATGGGCCTGGCACAGACACAGGGACTGAAAGAGTACCTCGTGCAGCGCCAGGGCATCGACACGGCCTACATGGACTACTTCATCAAGGGCCTCAACGACGGGGCCAACGCCGGCGACGACAAGAAGCAGGCCGCCTACTACGCCGGACTGCAGATTGGCGCACAAATCTCGCAGCAGATGCTCAAGGGCATCAACAACGAGCTCTTCCAGGGCGACAGCACCAAGACCATCTCGCTGAAGAACTTCATGGCCGGATTCGTGGCCGGCACAACGGGCAAGAACAAGCTCATGACCGAGGCCCAGGCCCAGATGACGGCCCAGCGGCTGATGCAGCAAATCAAGACCCGCTCGCTCTCCAAGCTCTACGGCCCCAACAAGAAGAAGGGCGAGCAGTGGCTGGCCGCCAACAAGAAGAAGGCTGGCGTGGTGACGCTCCCCTCGGGCGTGCAGTATCGCGTCATCAAGGAGGGCTCCGGCGCCATACCCAAGGACACGTCCATGGTGAAGGTGAACTATGAGGGACGCACCATCGACGGAAAGGTGTTCGACAGCTCCTTCGAGCGCAAGCAGCCCGTCGACTTCAGGGCCAACCAGGTGGTGAAGGGCTTCACCGAGGCTCTCACCCACATGCCGCAGGGCTCGGTGTGGGAGGTGTTCATCCCGCAGGAAATGGGCTACGGTCCCAACCAGCAGGGACAAATTGAACCCTTCTCGCCGCTCATCTTCAAGATAGAGCTGCTGCAGGTGGACAATAAATAAGGTGGCGGCGGGCCCGGAAGAGCCCGCTCCGCATCCAACAGAAATCGAAAGAAAATGAAGAAAACCCTTTTCATGATTGCCCTGCTTGCCCTCGCCCTCGCTCCCGCTTCGGCCGGCAACAAGAAGGACAAGAAGAAGGCGCAGCCCGCCGAGGCACCCGTGCAGCTCGCCAGCAGCACCGACTCGCTGAGCTACGCCCACGGCGTGGACCAGACCAACGGGCTCATGCCTTTCCTGAAGCAGGAATACCAGTTCGACGAGAGCAAGCTCGACGACTTCGTCCGTGGATACAAGGACTACCTGAACGAGGCCAAGACCCCCGAGCAGAACGCCTACAACGCCGGGCGCAGCATCGCCGAGATGGTGGTGAAGCGATTCATACCCAGCCGCGAGCGCGCCCTGGACGAGGGCGGCGTGAAGATGGACGAGAAGAAGTTCCACCAGGGATTCCTCGCCGCCATACACGGCGACACCACCTACTTCGACCAGAAGTCGGCCACGAACTACGTGCGCGAGCGCCAGCAGGCCATGACCGAGCAGGCCAACGAGGCCAACAAGAAGGCCGGCGAGGACTTCCTGGCCGCCAACAAGACCAAGCCGGGCGTGGTGGTGCTGCCCTCCGGACTGCAATACCGGGTGATTGCCGCCGGAACGGGCGACACGCCCAAGGCCGACGACGAGGTGGAAGTGGTCTACGAGGGCAAGACGGTCGACGGTACCGTGTTCGACGCCACGGCACGCCACAACGGCGCCAAGACCGACAAGTTCCGCGTCAACCAGCTCATCAAAGGCTGGACCGAGGCCCTGCAGCTCATGCCCGTGGGCAGCAAGTGGGAGCTCTTCATCCCACAGGAGCTGGCCTATGGCTCGCGTGCCGCCGGGCAAATCAAGCCCTACAGCACGCTCATCTTCACCATGGAGCTCAAGGGCATCGTCGCCAAGGCGCAGCCCAAGGCCGAGGCGGAATCCGCCAAGGCTGAGCCCGCCGCCAAGGCCGCCACGGAGAAAGGCAAGAAAAAATAACAACCGCCCGGCGGAAGCCCCGCGCCTCCGCGACAGCCCGGTTCCCACAAGGGGGTGTGCCATCGTTACGTTTCATGGCACACCCCCCTTCTTTTGTGCGTTGGCGTCTGTACGCATGAAAGGCAAAGCCCTTATGGAGAGCCTCAATTGAGGTCCAAGCATCGGCAATCCCCACACTCCGACTGCCGCCCCCCGCCCCCAGGCGCGGGGCGGCAACAGAACAAAAGCCCATCACCAGACTTGCGCCTCCCCGACGCAAGCCGTCGTTCTGTTCCCCTGCTTCTCGTTCACAACCCGCTTGCTGACAGCCATGAAAGTGGTGCGTCAGTCCGTCGGGCGAAGCAGGAACGATGTAAAGCGTCCGCTCGACATCGAATGGTGGCTTTTCTCGGGCCGTGACATACCGCAGAAAAAGGCCGCCCCCCACACGGGCAGCGGCCTTTTGGCTATACATTTCCTTAGTCCAGCCGGGCTCAGGCCTTGGCCGGGGCGACATTTTCTTCGCTCACAGGCACGTCGGCACCATCGTTGCGGATGCGCCCGCCCATGACGCGGAAGGCGATGGGCGAGGCAATGAAGATGGAGCTGAGCGTTCCAAACACCACACCGAGAATCATGGCGAAGGCGAAGCTGCGGATGCTCGCGCCACCGATGAAGAAGATGCAGAGCAACACAATCAGCGTGGAGAACGACGTGTTGATGGTGCGCGAGAGGGTCACGTTGATGGAGTCGTTGAAGAGCTTCTGCTTGTCCTGCTTCGGATGCAGCTTCAAGTTCTCGCGGATGCGGTCGAACACCACCACCTTGTCGTTGATGGAGTAGCCTATCACCGTCAGGATGGCGCCGATGAACGTCTGGTCAATCTCAAGCGAGAAGGGCACGACGCCGTGGAGCAGGGCGTAGAAGCCGAGCACGGTGAGGGCGTCGAAGGCCAGGGCCGTGACCGAGCCCACCGAGAAGGCGACGTTGCGGAAGCGCAGCAGGATGTAGAGGAAGATGGCAATCAGGGCCAGGCACACGCTGATGATGGCCCCGGTGGTGATGTCGCTGGCCACCGACGGGCCCACCTTGGTGCTGCTGATGATGGAGCCTCCGGCGCGGATGTCGGGGTTCTTGAAGACATCGACGCTCTTCTGCGACACCATGCCGGCGCCCTTCAGGGCGTTGTAGAGCAGGGTCTCGGCCTTGTCGTCGACGGTGGGGTTGGTGCTCTCTATCATGTAGTTGGTCGAAATGCGCAGCGTGCGGCCGTCGGTGCCGATGGCCAGGGCGCTCGTGGTCGACGGCGTGCCGTCGGGATTGACGAAGGCCTTGGCGATGACTGGGCGCACCTGCTCGGGCTCGACGGCATGGTCGAACTGCACCACGTAGTTGCGTCCGCCCGTGAAGTCGATGCTCTTGTCGAAGCCGCGGATGGCGATGGCCCCGAGGAAGACGACGGCGGCCACGGCGGCCAGGATGAACGTGGTGCGCGACATGCGCATGAAGCCGTAGTGGGTGTTCTGCATGAAGTTGCGCGACACCTTAGTGTCAAACTTCACGTGCTGCCAGTGGTCGTGGCTCAGGCGCCAGTAATAGACCAGACGTGTGAGGTAGACGGCGGTGAAGAACGACACCGCGATGCCGATAATCCACGTCGTGGCAAAGCCCTGGATGGGTCCCGTGCCCGTGGAGAGCAGGATGATGCCGGTAATCAACGAGGTCAAGTTGGAGTCGAAGATGGCCGAGAAGGCATGCTCGTAGCCTCCCTTCACGGCCTGCTTCATGCCTTTGCCCTTGCGCAGCTCCTCCTTGATGCGCTCGTAGATGAGCACATTGGCGTCGACG